>CAIKTE010000063.1 GCA_903830285.1 uncultured Chitinophagaceae bacterium
GGTTTACAATTCTATAGCGGTAACTTTTTGGATGGCAGTTTAAAAACTAGTAGCGGAAAACCCATCAATCAGCATACTGGGCTGTGTTTGGAAACGCAGCATTTCCCCAATTCTCCTAATCAGCCTAATTTCCCCAGCACTATTTTATTACCGGGACAGAAGTATCATAGTGTAACAAAATATCAATTCTCTTTGATTAAAAATTAATGTTAAAGCCGGGTAAGTAGGATCTTGCACCGTATATATGATCGAATAAAAATCCCGAAAGAAACTTCGGGATTTTTTTGTTAAAGCTTTAATTGGAAAGGATTTTTCCTGTGAGAAATCTAATTTTTAGTTGATATATTAGCATATTAATAACTCTATTTAGCTACATCAATAAAATTCTATGAAAAAAACCTTTAACCCTTTCCGCATTTTTCTTGTATTGTTAGTTTCTATAACAGTACAATATTCCTATGCACAATTTAATTTGAACGGGAAATTGCCTGTTGACAGTAATGTGAAAATTGGCAAACTACCTAATGGCCTAACTTATTATATCAGAAAGAATGTTAAGCCTGAAAAGAAAGTACAGCTTCGTTTGGTAGTAAATACAGGATCGGTTTTGGAAGAAGCAGATCAGCAGGGATTGGCGCATTTCATGGAGCACATGAATTTTAACGGGCTGAAACATTTTCCTAAAAATGAGTTGGTGAGTTATCTGCAATCGATCGGAGTAAAATTCGGTGCCGATCTGAATGCCCAAACAGGTTTTGATGAAACGATCTATATTCTACCTATTCCAACAGATAATCAATCTAAGATCGACAGTGGTTTTACCATTCTGGAAGATTGGGCCGGTAATGCATTATTGGATACTGCAGAAATAAACAAAGAACGCGGTGTGGTATTGGAAGAATCTCGTTTAAGTAAAAATGCAACGGAAAGAATGATGAAAGTCTTCTTCCCTAAATTATTCAACGGTTCTTTCTATGCACAAAGATTGCCGATAGGTAAAGACAGTATTCTGGAAACTTTTAAACCGGAATCTTTAAAGCGTTTTTATAAAACATGGTATCGCCCCGATCTGATGGCGGTCGTAGTGGTAGGTGATATTGATCCTGCGCTGGCAGAAAAAGAGATCATCAAGCATTTCAGTCAGTTTAAAAACCCGGTAAATCAGAAACCAAGACCGGCTATCATTCCGATCGCAGAAAGAAAGAAGGATGATGCTGTTGTTGTGACCGACAAGGAATTCCCTTACACAGTTGTAGTGATCACCAATTTTGTTGAAAAGAAAAAAGCTATTCTTACCTGGTCAGATTATAAACAAAATATCATTGAAGATTTATTCAATTCTATCTTGAATCAACGTTTAAGCGAATTGACCAAACAAGCCGATGCCCCATTTGTATTCGGACAAGCTTCTTTTGAAGAAATGATCAGAGGTTATCGCGAATTCGCATCTGTTGCAGTGGTTGGTAATAAGACCGTGAAAGAAGCAGTAGATGCTTTGGTAACAACAACAGAAAGCGTTAAACAATTCGGATTCTTGCAAACAGAATTGGAAAGAGCGAAAAGTAGCTTATGGAATGAAACGGAGAAAGCATATACCAATAAAGACAAGACCGAATCAGGTGTTTTGGTACAGGGCTATATCAATCATTACACATCCGCATCTCCCATTATCGGCATCAGCAACAGATATCATTTTGTGAAAGATATCCTGCCGAAAATAACACTGGAAGAATTGAATGCCTATGCGAAGAATATGGAATCTAAACAGGGAAAATTTGCAATGATACTTTCTTCCGATAAGAATAAAGAGAAACTACCTACTGCCGAAAACCTGTTAGCAGTTTTGGCAGATGCGCATAAGATCCCGGTAAAAGCATATGAAGAAAAAGTAATTGCAAAATCTTTGTTGGAAAAACAACCTGTTGCCGGAAAGATCGTCAATGAAAAAACAAATGCTGTATTGGGTACTACTGACCTGACCTTAAGTAACGGTGTTACTGTTACCATCAAACCAACAGAATTCAAGAATGATGATATTCAGTTGGATGCCTGGAGATTAGGCGGTTCTTATAACTATAGCTTGGCAGATAAGCAAAATGCAGAGAATGCTGCAAGCGTAATACAGACAATGGGTGTAGGGAGTTTCACGCCAACTAATTTGGAGAAATTCCTTTCGGGTAAAACTGTGAATGTACAGCCTTATATCAATCCTACAGAAGAAGGTATTCAGGGAAACAGCAGTATTAAAGACCTGGAAACATTCTTTCAACTGATTCATTTATATTTTACGCAGCCAAGGAAAGATGAAATATTATTTAAGGCATTCATTGCGCAGGAAAAGGGTTTTATTCAGAATATGAAAGCAAATCCTTCCAATTATTTTGCTGATACTTTATCGAAGATCTTATATCAGAATAATCCATGGGCAAGCGGCATACCTGATGTGTCAGATTTTGATAAAATAAATATGGAAAGGGCATTCGCTATTTATAACGAGATCTACAGTAATGCTTATGGTTTGCATCTCACACTGGTTGGTAATATCGATATAAACAAACTTAAACCTTTGCTAGAGAAATATGTAGCAAGCCTTCCTGCTAAAGAAAAGGAAAATAAATTTACTGATATTGGTTTACGACCTGTAAAAGGTGTTGTGAGTGCAACCATTGTGAAGGGAGCAGCAAAACAAAGTCAGGTGAATGTGATCTTCACGGGAGAAGCCGTTTACAGTAAAGAAGAAAACCTGATCATCAAAGCATTGACCGATGCTTTAAATATCAAGATGATCGAGCAATTGCGTGAAGAAATGAGTGGTATCTATACCGGTGGAATGGGTGGAGGAATTTCTAAAAGGCCAACTAATGAGTATAATATCACAGTTCGTTTCCCTTGCGGACCTGAGAACGTAGACAAACTGACAAAGGCTTTGTTTGTATTGATAAAAGATGCACAGGAAAAAGGTATTGAACAAAAGGATCTAGATAAAGTAAAGGAAACATTGAAGAAACAATATCAGGATCAATTAAAACAAAATGATTACTGGCTGGATGGATTGAGTGGCGCATGGATCAATGGTGAAGATGCAGCATGGCTACTGGACTATTCTAAAAAAGTGGATGCCATCACAGTTCAGCAGTTACAGGATGCGGCTAAGAAATATTTTAATTTCAGCAATTATGTGAAAGCGGTTTTAAACCCTGAAAAATAGAAGCAGAAGAATATTAAGAAAGGCCTTGCAATTTTATTGCAGGGCTTTTTTTTGTTCGAACCATTTTTTATAAATGAGAACGGATAAAAAAACACTGATGCTTGCAAACAGCATTCCTCCTGCAAGGTCTCTTGGAAAATGTTGAGCGAGATAAACTCTGGAATAGCCAATCAATGCGGCATATAAAAACCCAATAGCCACTAACCATTTTTTATTGATCATTAAACAGGCCAATAAATAAAATATAAAAGCCTGTGTTGTATGACCAGATGGAAAACTTGCTATCGTATGTAATTCAACTCCGGTAACAGTATGAATGAGATTAGTATCTGCAATGGCAGTAATAGGCCTAGGCTCGCCGGGAAGAATAAAGTATTTAAATGATTCGATGAAAATTTCGGAGAATGCAAATGAAAAGAATAATACAGGAAGGAATTTTATTCTGAAAAGAATGAATACAATAAGAATCAAGATCCACCAGATACCATCACCCATATAAGTAATGAAATTAAAAAGATGATCAGCCAATTTTCCCATATCAGCATTCAGTAATAAGAATAATTCATTCTTTCCGATCAAACCATTCAAGAGGAATAAAATGCCGGCGGTTGTCAGCGTCAGGATCAGGCCTTTTTTAAATTGGACCAGTGATAATTTTTCCATAAATCATTTCTTATATCAAATGTAACTGATTGGATCGTTTTTTATGAATGACATAGTCTTTCTCTTATAATTTCCTATCTTGTTTGGAAAATCAGACAAATGAAAAAATTGTTTTTTTATCTTTTAGTTGCAGCCATATCGATGAGCTATATTTCCTGTAAACAGGGTAGTACTTCATCAGACCAAGATACTGCAGTATTCAATAAAGACAGTATTACGAAACATATAAAGATCCTGGCATCAGATTCTTTCGAAGGCCGCAAGCCCTTTTCAGCAGGTGAGATAAAGGCAGTTGATTATATGCAGACAACATTTAAAAATCTTGGTTTGGAACCGGGTAATGGCAATAGTTATATTCAGGATGTTCCGCTGGTGGAGATCACACCAACATCAGATCCTGTTATGAAAGTGCAATCAGCAAAAGGAAACTTTGATCTGCAACGTTCAACCGATTTTGTGGTATCCACTGAAAACTCAGATTCCATAATTTCTTTAAAGAATGATGAATTGATCTTTGCAGGTTATGGTGTTGTAGCACCCGAATATAAATGGAATGATTATGCAGGCATTGATGTAAAAGGAAAAGTAGTGTTGGTATTAGTGAATGATCCCGGATTCGGAACAGATGATTCAACAATATTCAAGGGTAATACCATGACCTATTACGGCAGATGGACCTACAAATATGAAGAAGCTGCAAGACAGGGAGCTAAAGCTTGTTTCATTATTCATAATACCAAAGCCGCATCTTATCCTTTTAGTGTAGTTCAGAATTCATGGGGAAGTTCTAATTTATATCTCGATAAGAAAGATAATAAAGAACCGCATCTGGCTTTACAGGGTTGGGTTTCGGCTGATGCTGCAAAAAAATTATTTGCTGCTGCGGGTAAGGACACATCTTTAATTGTAAGTGCAAATAAGAATACTTTCAAAGCAATTTCATTCGGAGAAAAACTTTCATTGAATGTGAAAGTAAAAGCAAAGTATAATTTATCGCATAATGTGATCGCTAAGATAACCGGATCAAAAAGACCGGATGAATATGTGTTGTACACAGCTCATTGGGATCATTTAGGGATCGGCAAACCTGATGAGAAAGGAGATTCCATTTATAATGGTGCATTAGATAATGCAAGCGGATCTGCGGCTTTATTGGAAATAGCCAGAGCATTTAAAAACCTGAAAGAAAAACCGGAACGTACCGTTCTCTTTTTATCGGTAACCGCCGAAGAGCAAGGTTTATTGGGTTCAGCTTATTATGCAACGCACCCCATCTATCTTTTAAATAAGACTGTGGCGAATATCAATATGGACGGAATTAATCCGATGGAAAAGACAAAAGATGTGATCATTACTGGTGCAGGGCAAAATGACCTGGAGGATTATGTGGCAGAAGTGGCAAAATCGCAGGACAGATACCTGGCACCGGAAGCACATCCTGAAGCAGGACATTATTATCGTTCTGATCATTTCAGTCTGGCGAAAGTGGGTGTACCTGCATTGGATTGCAGCGGCGGAATTGATGTTGTTGGGAAAGGAAAAGAATACGGTAAGAAAATGGAGGATGATTATACTGCCAACCGTTATCATCGTCCTGCAGACCAGTTTGACGGCAAGTGGACCTTTGAGGGAGGTATGCAGGATATGCAAATTCTGTTTTCAGTAGGAAAGAAATTAGCCAATGAGACCAAATGGCCACAATGGAAAGCAGGCTCTGAGTTTAAAGCCATTCGTGATAAGAATAAGCCTTTGGCAGATTAAGATATTTCAATAAAAAAGTCCCGCAATATTGCGGGACTTTTTATTACCAAAAACAAAAACTATTTTAAATGACGCCAGCCAGTTCAAGGCTGCGTTTTTTTAAATTAATGATGTCTAAATTTTCAATGATCGGCTCGGGCGTTAAAATAAGCGAAGTATTATTTTCTTTCCACCAGGTGTTGTTGAACAGTTCTTTTGCATGCAAAACACCAATTAAATATTTCCTATCCTCACCTGCATGCCATTCTTCTATCCATTCAAAATTATCTCGGGGAATGAATTTCCAGTCATCAAAACTCACATACACTTTTACATAAAAATCAGCACTTAAATGATGTGGTTTGTGGTGGTATAATTTCTTGTATTCGTATTTGTAATCATAACGCAGGGCTGCAATATCACTCAACACCGCAGAAGCAGTAGGGAAACTGCCCGCACCTTTTCCGTAAAAGAATTGTTTATCTGCAAATCCGCTTTCGATCACTACACCGTTATATTCATTTTTTACAAAGGATAAAGGCTCATCTGCTTTTACAAATTGAGGTAATACGAAAGCAGCAACAGTTCCATCCTTTAATTTTTTGGCCTGAGCCACTAATTTGATATCGTAATGTTTTTCTGAGGCAACGGTTGCATCGCTGAGCTGAATATTTTGGATACCGGTAAATAAAATATTATCGGGATGTTCAACAATGCCATACGCATGGTTCAATAAGATCGTCCATTTATTGACAGCATCATATCCTTCCACATCTAATTTGGGATTGCTCTCAGCAAAACCTAATTGTTGTGCCAGTAATAATGCATCGGCAAAACTTAATTTGTCTTCAAATATTCTGGTGAGAATAAAATTGGTGCTGCCATTCACGATCGCTTTGATGGAATGCAACAGGTCATTATCATAATATTCTTCAAGGTTCCTGATCACGGGGATCGAAGCACAGGCAGCGCTTTCACATAAAAAGGACTGGCCGGTTTCCAATTGTAATTGCAATATTTCCGGCAAATGTTCGGCGATCATTTTCTTACTGGCACTTACAACAGATTTGCCATTTTTAAGAGCAGTAGAAACGATCTCAAAAGCGGCATTCGAATCATCAATCACTTCAACGATCACATTGATATTATCATCAAACAGCAGATCATTTTTATCAGTAGTAAATAATTCAGCAGGCGCATTACGTTTCTTGCCCGGATGTTTGATACATACTTTTTTTATTTGCGCTTTGAGTGAGGGTGTTTGCTGCAGTACTTTGTACAAACCTTCACCAACCACACCAAATCCAAATAATCCTATGTTCAATTGTTTATGCGTTACCATTTTAGTTTTTCTTTTTTTAGTTTTTAGTTTTTCCCTCTTTAGTTTTTTATTTAACAAAAGGAATTCTCTTCAACTTTTATTGCTTGGCTCTTTTGTACTGATGAATGCCTGCTCAGTTGTTTAAAAGTTTTTTCAAGATCATCGATCAGGTCTTCCACCTCTTCAATACCAACACTTAATCTTATTAAACTGTCTACAACACCTGCTGCTCTTCTTGTTTCAGCCGGAATGGATTTATGTGTCATGTTTGCCGGATGACTGATCAGGCTTTTTACACCACCAAGGCTTTCAGCCAATTTGAAGATCTGTGTACTGGAAACAAATTCTTCTGCCAGTTTTAATTCATCCTGTTTCAATGAAAAGGATACTACACCACCAAAACCCTTAGACTGTTTTTTTGCTACAGCATGATTGGGATGCGATTTCAGCCCGGGATAAAAAACCTTATCAACTGCCGGATGATTTTCTAAGTATTCTGCTACGGCTTGCGCATTGATGCAATGTTGTTTGATACGGAGAAATAATGTTTCAATACCACGGATCGTTAACCAACTGTCTAAAGGAGCTAATACAGCACCGCATGCATTTTGAAAGAATTTAATTCGGGCACCCAGTGTTGCATCTTTTATAACAACGATGCCTGCAATGGTATCACTGTGTCCGCCAAGATATTTTGTTGCACTGTGCACTACAATATCAGCTCCCAACGAAAGAGGTTGTTGTAAGGCCGGTGAAGCAAAAGTGTTATCCACGCAAAGTAAGCAGCCATTGGCTTTTGCAATTTTTGCAATGGCTTCAATGTCTGCGATTTTTAAAGTTGGATTAGTAGGTGTTTCGATCCAGATCAGTTTTGTTTTTTCTGAAATGGCATTGAATATGTTTACAGGATCACTGGCGTCAACGAATTTTATGGTGATACCATATTGCTCATAGACCTGGGTGAACAAACGGTAAGCGCCACCGTAAATATCATCAACAGCAATGATCTCATCACCACTTTTTAATAATTTAACTACCGCATCAATAGCAGCCAGTCCACTTGCAAATGCAGCACCTACTGCTCCTTTTTCCAATTGTGCAACAATACTTTCCAAAGTTGCTCTGGTTGGATTATTTGTTCTGGAATAATCATAGCCCTTATTTACACCCGGTGCTTCCTGTACGAATGTGGATGTTTGATAAATAGGAACGGAGATAGCGCCGGTTAACGGATCAATGGGAATGCTTTGCAGTAATTGTGTTGCGTTGCTCATCTTTGTTGGTTTAGTGATGATGGTTTGTTATACATATTATTCAACAACGATTATCAGGGAGGCTTCAGAGGCGAGCAATAAAAAAGCTCACCTGAGAAGTCAGATGAGCTTGAAATGATATGACGATGATGTATCGGTCTTATTTGCAAACTTTACTCTGACTTATCTCTGTCATTATTCATGACTGGAGTTGGCACCTTCACACAAACGAGTTGATTGTGTGGGTTGCCAAGGCTTCATCGGGCCAATTCCCTCTGCCTTTCTTGATAAGTGTTGTTAAAAGAACTGTTGCAAATGTATAGTGGAATTGGGCAATTTGCCAAATAATTTTGGAAAAATATTTTTTGAGATCAATGGAATACACGACTGTATTGAATTTGGCGGGTATGCGAAATTTTGTATATCCTACTTATTTTATAGGATAATGTCAATATTTAAATATTTTCGCACCCTAAACTGCTGTTGCTGAAATGTTTGCGGTAGGGTAAAGTCATTCAGTTAAGAGGCGCGAGATTCAATGTCATGCTGAAGTGCTCGAAGCAGGATAGACGAAAAGTATCAGTTTATCGAATTCACTCTTCGAGTGCCTCAGAGTGACAATCCTTCACTTAAAAAGATAACCCAAATTAGATTGCTTTGGAAAGAGACAAGGAACGACGAGTAAAGATTTGCTATCGAATTCACATAAATTATTGTGTTAAAAACTAAACTTTTTAGCTTAATCCTTGTTCTTATCTTTACCTCAATACTATGGCAAAAGATAAAAAGATAAAGGAAGCTGTGAGCGAACAGAAAGAGGAATGCATTGAAGTGTTTGGCGCACGTGAACATAATTTGAAGAACATTGACATTTCTATTCCTAAAAATCAACTGGTTGTTTTTACGGGTGTAAGTGGCAGTGGAAAATCTTCACTGGCATTTGATACCATTTATAACGAAGGCCAGCGTAGATACATGGAAAGTTTTAGTGCATATGCACGGCAATTCATGGGGGATATGGAAAGGCCTGATGTGGACAAGATAACAGGTTTGTCTCCGGTGATTTCCATCGAACAAAAAACAACGAATAAGAATCCGCGTTCAACTGTTGGCACTGTGACTGAGGTCTATGATTTCATGCGTTTATTGTTTGCAAGAATTGGTGAAGCATACAGTTATAACACAGGAAAGAAAATGGTGAAGTTCAGCGAAGAGGAGATCGTTGAAAATATTTTTGAAAAATATAAGGGCAAAAAAATTTCTGTATTGGCGCCACTGATCCGCGGGCGTAAAGGTCATTATCGGGAGTTGTTCGAAGACATTCGTAAGAAAGGATTTTTGAAAGTAAGAGTAGATGGCGAAGTATTAGACCTTACTGCAAGAATGCAGGTGGATCGTTATAAGATCCATGATATTGAAGTGGTGATAGATCGTCTTGCAGTTACTGATGATATGCGGGTTCGTTTAAGTCAGAGTGTGCAGCAGAGTCTGAAGATGGGAAAAGAACTCATGTTTTTATTGTTGAATGATACCAATAAGACTATTCAGTATTCGAAACAATTGATGTGTGAAGATACCGGCATCAGTTACGAAGAACCGAGTCCCAACGCATTTTCTTTCAATTCTCCCTATGGTGCTTGTCCAACCTGCAAAGGTTTGGGCAATGTGTATACCATTGATATGAGTGAAGTGATTCCCGATAAAACAAAAACTGTAAAAGAAGGCGGTATTCATGCATTAGGAGCTGAAAGGGATGCAAGTGTTTATCAGCAGGTGGTTGTGTTTGCAAAAAAACATAAAATAAGTTTAGACAAGTCAATAGAAGATTTGTCTGAAGCACAATTGAATTTGTTATTATATGGAGATCAAAATATCAGCCCGGGCTTAGAAATGAATCTGGATGATGACAGCATTCCCCAAACTTTTACCGGCAGCTATGAAGGGATCATACCCATGCTGAAACGATGGTTTACTTCCACACAAAGTAATGATGGATTAAGAACATGGGTAGAAACATATATGCAACTTTCTGTTTGTCCGGCATGCAACGGACAAAGATTAAGAAAAGAAAGCTTGTGGTTTAAAGTAGATGAAAAGAATATTGCGGAGTTGAGTGATATGAATCTGGACAAATTATTAGCTTGGTTCAATGGTATTGAAAAGCGTTTGAGTAACAAGCAAAATACGATCGCAAAAGACATTCTAAAAGAAATAAGAGAAAGGCTGCAATTTTTATTGGATGTTGGGTTGACCTATCTCTCATTAAGCCGCCCCTCTAAGACCCTTAGTGGTGGTGAATCACAGCGGATCCGTTTGGCAACACAGATCGGCTCTCAGTTGCAGGGCATTACTTATATTTTGGATGAACCAAGTATCGGGTTACATCAAAGAGATAATCATCGTTTGATCGAAGCATTAAAAAATCTACGCGATATCGGTAACAGTGTGCTGGTAGTGGAACATGATAAAGACATCATGCTGGCATCAGATTATTTAGTAGACATCGGACCAAAAGCAGGTAAGCATGGTGGAGCCATTGTTGCACAGGGAACACCGAAAGAAGTATTGTTATCAGGTTCCGAAACGGCACAATATTTAAATGGTACTAAATCCATTCCTGTTCCGAAAGAAAGAAGAAAAGGAAATGGAAAATTCTTAGAATTAAATGGTTCCAATGGAAATAATTTAAAGAATGTGAATGTAAAATTTCCACTCGGAGAATTAATTGTTGTGACAGGTGTAAGCGGAAGTGGTAAATCAACTTTGATCAATGAAACATTATACCCTTTGCTGGCAAAGCATTGTTATGATAGCAAGGGTAATGCAATGCCGTTTAAGACCATCAAGGGTTTGGAGTATATAGATAAAGTAATTGAAATTGATCAGTCACCTATTGGCAGAACACCGAGAAGCAATCCTGCTACCTATTGCGGATTCTTTACGGAGATCAGAACTTTATTTGCATCAGTGCCTGAAGCCAAGATCCGTGGTTACAATGCAGGCAGATTTTCTTTCAATGTAAAAACAGGAAGATGTGATGTTTGCGAAGGTGGCGGCATGCGAGTGATTGAAATGAATTTCCTGCCGGATGTGTATGTGCACTGCGAAAAATGCAATGGCAAAAGATACAATCGGGAAACATTGGAAATTCGGTACAAAGGAAAATCGATCAGTGATGTGTTGGATATGACCGTTGATGAAGCCTGCGAATTTTTTCAGGCAGTGCCCTGGTTGTATCGAAAAATAAAAGTGCTGCAGGATGTTGGTTTGGGTTATATCACATTGGGTCAATCGGCTGTAACATTGAGTGGCGGTGAAGCACAGCGTGTAAAGTTATCAACTGAATTAGGAAAGAAAGATACAGGTAAAACATTTTATATTCTGGATGAACCCACAACAGGTTTACATTTTCAGGACATCAAATTATTGATGGATGTTGTCAGTAAATTAGTCGACAGAGGTAATTCTGTTCTTATCATCGAACATAATATGGATGTTATAAAACTCGCAGATCATGTTATCGATCTTGGCCCCGAAGGAGGCGATGGCGGCGGCAGGATCTTATTCGAAGGCACACCGGAAGAAATGATCAGGAACAAAGAAAGTTTTACAGCAAAATTTTTGAAAGAAGAATTGGTCTGAACGTGGATTTGGGGGGATTAAAATGATTTTTCGAATAGAGTTTCACTAACGCTACTACTGCGATCTGCAAGTGTGCATCACTTACAGTTATAGCATTAACATAGTTGCAATATCGGAATAGCACAAAATTAAATTACCCTAGAATAGTATTGATCGTTTTTAATTCTTCTTCACTGAATTGTATATTATCCAAACATTTAATTGAATCAAGCACTTGTTCGGGTTTGCTGGCACCAATTAAAACAGAAGTGATCCTTTCGTCTTTTAAAAGCCAGGCCAATGCCATGTGTACTAATTTTTGATTGCGTTGTTTTGCTACATCATTCAGTTTGCTAATCTTTTCAATCACGGCAGGCGTGATATTACTTTCTTTTAAAAAGACTCCGCTTGTTGCCACTCTTGAATCCTTTGGAATACCATGCAGATATTTATCTGTTAATAATCCCTGTGCTAAAGGCGAGAATGGAATACAGCCCACTCCTTCATTTTCCAATACATCTAATAAACCGCCTTCCACCCATCTTTCAAACATGGAATATTTGGGTTGATGAATTAAACAGGCAGTGCCCAATTGGTTTAAAATGTCGATCGCTTTCTTTGCTTCTGCTGCAGGATAATTTGAAATACCCACGTACAAAGCTTTTCCCTGCCTTACCATCAGGTCCAAAGTACGCATGGTTTCTTCCAGGGGTGTATCAGGATCGGGGCGATGGTGATAAAAAATATCTACATAGTCCAGTTTCATTCTTTTTAAACTTTGATCCAGACTACTAACTAAATATTTTTTCGAACCCCATTCGCCGTAAGGCCCATCCCACATCAAATAACCGGCTTTTGATGAAATGATCAATTCATCACGGTAATTGGAAAAATCAGCATGTAATATTTTTCCGAAATTTTCTTCAGCAGATCCGGGAGGCGGACCATAATTATTGGCCAGATCAAAATGCGTGATACCGGCATCGAATGCTGTCTTTATAATGTTTCTGCTGTTTTCAAGATCATTTACAAAACCGAAATTATGCCAGAGGCCCAGAGATAATGCTGATAATCTAATTCCGCTTTTACCGCAACGGCGATACAGCATTTCATTATATCTGTTTGGCGAAGCCTGATAACTCATAATTTTTTTTTTAGGGGATCTATTCAATTGTGATCACAAAGCTAGTTCGGTATTACTAACTAGTAGCATATTGTTGTAAAGAAACTGTATTCAGTTCTTCCTGATAACTGTCTGCGATCTTTTTATAATCAAATCTTGCTGTATATTTTTTTGCAAAGAATGTATTCTGCCAGAATGCCTTGCTACTAAGGATTCGGGGCTCAGTAAATAAAAAATCAGGAAGCAAATGATACCATCTGTAACCATGCGCATAAAAATGACAGCTGCATTTATTTGCCATACCCAATTCTTCTGCAGCAACCATGGCGGCATCACGCTGGCAACGAGATTGTATGAATGGCTTTAAGATCCGGGGTTGAAAGCCGCGGATAAAAAGATGATCTTTTATCAGTTTATAATTCTGAAATCGGGAATAGGCATCAAATTGAGGGAAAAAAGGCGCAACTGCAAATGGAATAAGCACAAGTATTTTCAAAAATAAGTTTCCGGTCATCAGCCATTCTTCGATTTGGAATAGCTTAAATAAAATGATCATTAATGCTAATTCAAGTAAAGTCATTAGGTGTAGCAGATAGGCCACTTTTAAATAGGAGATAGTTTTGGAGCGAATGATCATTGTACCTGTAAAATATACAGGAAGATATAAAATAATATGCTGCAAATGAAATCCGGGAATCTAATATTAAAGCGATATGAAAAATTATAAAAGGCTTGATCACAACGAAAATCTGTTTGGCATGAAAATCGATATAATGCAGTAATTCAAATTCCTCAAAAAAATCGGAAAAGGGTAAAATCTCATTGTGCCAACATCGATGCGATATTACATATATATACCAGAAACAATTTAGGGATCCAGACCTCCATTCTTTGTTTTTTATAGCTGTAAACTAGTGGGGGATTTATTGACAAAAAGGGGCTGGGAATAGGAAAATACGGATGGAAGGAGTAAGAAAGACACAGATTGTTGAGTATTAGCCTTTTATAACAAAATATAAGGTTAAATAACATAAATGACTACAACATAAATACAATAAAAACTATACAAAGTGTCTAAGTTTGTATTTCACTTTGCTATAAGAATAAATGACAAAGCATCATTGATGAATAAAAACTTTACAACAGCCATTTTACGGATAACTATCTTATCAATTTTTTTGGTATCGCAGTTTTATGCAGATGCTCAGTATCATTATATGGGTTCTTATTATAGTGATGGTACCCCAAAATATTTACTGGTCCCCGGCGATACAGTAGGTGTAAGTTTCAGAAACAATATAACAGCAACTTTGCCGGAATATCGCTCAGTTCCTGTTTACAACCCTCAACTTATTTCAGATGGCAGAACAGAAACAATCGGATTAAAATGCCCATCTGATATATGGGTAACATTTGTAGATGAAGGGGCTTCTTATCAAAATGTTTTGGGTTATTATACTTATCCCAGCGATACGCCCTTACTTGTTGCACCTGCACCCAATAAGATCAATATCATTTTCCCCAATGCTTCCAAAAGTGGTTTTGGAGGAGGATTAAATCCAGGTGATAAAGTTTACCTGGGAAACTTTCCACCCAACACTTCAATAGGATTTGTTTTATTGGCAAATGGATGGGATGGGTCAAGTCAAACGGTCAATTCAGGGAATTGGGTCTTATATTCTGATTCAAGGTTTAATCCTGAAACTGATTCAACATTGAGAAAACATACGGTCATGCTACATGACACTGCATCAGGCAGAATTGTCGTGGGCTTTGAAGATATCAGGCGAGATGGACATGGTAGTGATCAGGATTTCAATGATGTATTGTTTTTTGCAACAGTATTGCCTGTTCCCTGCATTAGTAAGTTAGACAGTATTCCGGATCTTACTTCTGATGGGCATATTTCTTTTTCAGGCAATAGCGGTGGATTGGAAAGTAAAAGTTTGGGAGATGCTATCACGAACAGGATGTATCATAAAGCCATCAACAACCAATTGGGTGAATTGAATTATGATAATCTTCAGAAGATAAATACTGCTTTAAGGCCAAGAACTTTTGGTGTAGGCTCAGGACCTTTAAAATTAAGTGATCTTATGCCGACATCGATTCCTGATTCAGGAGTAGTCGGTTATATTACTACACCAACAGATATTACTTCCATCACAAACGCTGCTGATGTAAGTTCTGTTGATTTCACTTTTAATAATCAATGCCGCGCGGCCGCTTTTGCAACACAAACTTTGGCGGTGATGTATGATCATACAAAACCTATCTGCGACAGATTAAAAGGTGCACAATTGTTAGGCATGGACAATTTTATATTGAGCAACTTCAACTTTGTTCGATACACATTATTGCAAGCTGATGGAAATATCGAATACAGTATGAGTTTCTCCATCGGTAAAAAAAGCGGAAGAAATAATTTCTCATTCCAGTCAAATTGGTTGAATGCTGATTATACAACTGAAGACACTTTATTCAATTATCAAGTATGGGGAGCAGCACCTTATTATTGCATTGATATGGCTTTGGAAATATTGGGTAAGTTTAGTGCCATCATGCCCGTACAGTCATTGAAAGCCAGCGCAGCATTACCTTCCACATATATTGTTTCGGGAAGCAGAGATGGAATGAATTTGAATTTTTCAATAAAAAATAAGAGCACAAATAACAGCGGTTATTTTTTAATTGAAGACAAAAACAATGAAAGCAGTACAACAACAACCAAACGCATTGTTCCATTTACGGTTGCGGCAAACGCAACATCAGCAGTTACTGTTCCGGTAAATGATGCACTGGAATCAACGCTGTCGATGTATATGAATAATCAACTGGAAGATGTGGTATTTATGTCTGATGGTGTTTGGGGGGCTGATTTCAATAATGCAAATGCAGTACTAAAAAAATTCACGGTTACCAATGATACAATTGCAAGAAACAACAACGAGTTTGAATTTAATGTTTTACGCAATGTTCAGATAAATGCAGTTACCTCAAATTTTGTTTCGGTATATAAACTTTTGAAAGGAGGTGGTATTGCAGAAGACCTGACTGGATTTAAAACCTTCCGTTTCACTGCAACTGGAGCAAATACCAATCTGCGTGTTTATTTGATAAAGAATAACATTGCCAATTTTGCTGATCAGTATAATTATGTATTGCCATTGAGTGCCGATACAAAAGACTATGCGATCAATATCAATGATTTCAAATCGGGAACAATTAAAGGAAACATCGATCTGAAAGATATCGTACAAATCGTTTTTGCTTTTGAAGTAACAGGAAGTTCATCCGTTAACCTGAATGGTAGCATTGCAAATGTTCTTTTTAGTAAACAAGCAGCTGATTATTATAGCAGGGCCGATGCAGGAGAAGTGCAGGTATTTCCAAATCCTTCTAACGGACAATTCACGACGAGTTTTAAAATGGATAAAGATGCAATGATCTCATTGAGGATACTTGATGCAACAACTGGTAAAACGATCTCCATTAAAAATGTGAATGCATTAAAAGGCATCAATAATATTCCTGTAGAAATTACCCAAAATGGTTTGCATATGTACTTGATATCTGTATTGGGTGATAGTACGAACTATCAAATAAAGAAAGTAATTGTTGATAAAAAATAATTCGACTCTTTTATAGCATAAAGCCATTCAATATTTTAATTGAATGGCTTTATTATTGTCAGTTTATTAAGAAGGGATAGATCTGATCATTTCAATATGATCAATCCCATCCTCATCATACACAGCACTGCTTTGTACGAATCCCAATGACTCATAAAATTTTTTGAGATACAATTGCGCGCCGATCTTGATAGGGTATTCCCCAAAATGTTGATAGCATTCTTTAATGGCCACCTGCATCAATTCTCTTCCTGCCCCTTTTTTTCTATCAGCAGGAGAGGAGACCACTCTGCCAATGCTCATTTCGCTATATACTTTACCGGGGGCGATCAGTCTTGCTGAAGCCACTAATTTTGCTGCATCATATCCCATTAAATGGAGAGAGAATTGGTCTTTATTGTCCATATCTAAAAAAACACAGTTCTGTTCTACCACAAATACTTCGCTTCGTAAACGCAAGATCTCATACAATTCAGCAGGAGTAAGGCTTTCGAAAGATTTGGTTATCCATTTATATTTTAAATGATGCATCATATTTTTTTGATAAAGTGCAAATCTATTGTGAAGCTTGTAAAAAGCATGGCAGAACGGGTTTTATTTTGCAATTTTGCCGACTGAATCAGTTTATTAGTTTATTTGTTGAATAATGAGAATCAGCACAAGTCCCGACGTAGTCGGCATGATGCGAAACAACCCTTTTTGAACTAAGAGATTGAACTGATTGAATAAAATATTTATCATGACTAAAAAAATTGCCATCATTGGTGCAGGACCTGCCGGACTAACAGCTGCTTATTTATTGGGAAAAGCCAAACAGTATGTGGTGGTGTTTGAAAAAGACCCTCATTATGTGGGCGGCATTTCGAGAACTGAAACATATAAAGGTTACAGTTTTGATATTGGCGGTCACCGTTTTTTTTCGAAGAGCAAGGAAGTGGAAGATTTCTGGACAGAAATATTGAGTGATGAAATGCTCGAACGTCCCCGCAGTTCACGTATTTATTATAACCATAAATTCTTTGCATATCCATTAGCCGCATTTGAAGCATTACGTAAACTGGGGATCATTCAAAGTACTTTATGTGTTCTCAGTTACATGAAGGCAAAAATTTCTCCGGTAAAAGATCCAAACAATTTTGAAGATTGGGTAGTGAATCAATTCGGCAGAAGATTGTTCAACATATTCTTTAAAACATACACAGAAAAAGTTTGGGGCATTCCCTGTAATGAAATTTCTGCCGATTGGGCTGCACAACGTATCAAGGGTTTATCATTGAGTAGTGCGATCTGGAATGCATTGTTCAAACCCTCTGCAAAAGAAAGTGATAAGGATAAGATCATTAAAACACTGATCGATTCATTCCGTTATCCGAAGAAAGGTCCGGGTATGATGTGGGAGCGTTGTGTAGAA
>CAIKTE010000064.1 GCA_903830285.1 uncultured Chitinophagaceae bacterium
CTCTTCTAACAGTTTTGATGGTATTAATGAAAGCACTTTTTGTAGTTCCATATTGAAGGAACGTACTAACTTAATTTTATTGTGCTATTGAGTCACTTTATCTTTCGAACAGCTGTGGTGAAAAACACCAACAATGGCGGAAGAGGCGGGAGACGGGACTCGGGAGTCAGGAGCCGGGCCTACTATGAATTGGAAGTCTTACTTAAAAAACTCAAATTTTAGATATATCATAAAAACTGTTCTTTACTTTTTACGGAAAAATTACTGCGGTTATTACAATTCAGGGCTTTGCTCATCACAAAAATTTCAACAATCCTTTTAAAAAGTTGTTATTTGTATAAACCTAAGATCATGAAATACATTTTAACCATTGCAGCTGTAGCAATATTATCAGCATTTACTTTGCCGTACAGCAACAGCATTCACAGTTTTAAAGTAAAATCGCTTGACGGAAAAGAGATCGATTTCTCTTCTTTCAAAGGCAAAAAGATATTAGTAGTAAACACTGCTTCTAAATGTGGTTACACTCCACAGTACGAAGCCTTGCAAAAAGTATACGATCAGTACAAGGATAAATTAGTGATCATTGGATTCCCATGCAATCAGTTTGGCGGACAAGAACCCGGAACATCTGAAGAAATTCAAAGCTTCTGCAAAAAGAATTATGGCGTTAATTTTCCATTGGCTGAAAAGATCGATGTGAAAGGTGATAATATCTCTCCTGTGTATAAATGGTTATGCAATAAAGCCGAGAATGGAGTGCTGGATGCAACCATTACCTGGAACTTCAATAAATTCTTATTGGACGAGAATGGAAAATTACTTGCCTACTTCCCAAGTAAAGTAACACCTGACAGTGAAGAGATCTTAAAGTATTTGAAATAAAAAAATTACCACGAATGCAGGAAATTTTTTCATTAGTGCATTCGTGGTAACTATTCTTTTATCACGAGAATCTTTAAAAGACTATTCTTTTATAATTCAGTTTTAATTCTCCAAAATTTACTATTAGCGCCAATTTATTTTGTGACACTTTTAAATAATTTATTGCTTGAGCAACAAATTCATCGGGAATGCCTGCAACAGCTTTAACTTCTAAAATAATATTTCCGTTTATTACAAAATCTGCATAAAATTTATGGGGCAGAATAATTCCTTTGTAATTCACCTCGTACATTTTTTCTCTTTCAAATAGTATAGCTGATTTTCTAAATTCTAATTCCAAAGCTTCTTTGTAAACAATTTCTAAAAAACCGGCTCCGAGGTTATTGTGAACTTCCAAACATTTTCCAATTATCAGGTAGCTTTCTTCTTTAAAAATTATTTTATCCATATGCCTTATTTTTTGCCACGAATGCACGAATAAAACCATAATGTATTGGTTCATTCGGGGCTTACTTAATTCAAAAAGCAGGTTATGACCTATTTAATAGAGGCCGCAGCAGCCACCGAACAAGATAAAAAAGATCAATAAAATTTAAGCAACTGTTTTTGCCACGAATGCACAAATGAAACTATAAAGTATTCGTGCATTCGTGGCTATTTTTCTTTCATTCGCAAGTATAGCAATTTCAATTTTAATCTGCGCATCCATTGTAGGAATAAAGTAAAATATGTCTAATGTTTTAGATGACAATTTGTGCTAAAGATTATTTTAAAGAATAAGCGGTATTAATACCTTCTTTATTTGGAATTGGCTATTAGATAGCCAATGTTCAACTGAATATTTCTGTATTTGTATTCTGATGGCCGCCCAAAGCTTAGATCATTGGGCAACATGTTTGAAAGTCCATGATCATATAAAAACTCAACTCTTAGTTTTTTATATTGAAGGGTTGTTCCTAATTCTAATCCCCAATTTGTTTTTACTAAATCAGTACCGTAATTTATTGGTGTGGTTTTATCAAATGGAGCATACGTTATATCACCAAACACTCCGTATTTTCTTACAGTACCGCCAATCCCAAATAAAGAGTAGCCTCCGGCAGAAAAGGAAATTTTTATTTTTTTATGGGGATTGACCGTATAAACAACTCCTGCGGGTATTTTTATATATTCAGCATTATAAATGTCAGTCTCAGTAATGAAACAACATGCGGAATAACTGCTTTGAAATCTGCTTGTTTGATAATAAACTCCTCCAAAAATTGACAGGCTTTTTTTGAACTCCATTTCTGTTTTAACTCCCAACAGCCACGCATAATCTCCATTTGCTTCAGCAGCCGAATAATTTTGAGGCGTTGCTTGTATGAATGTTTTGTTTAGACCGGTATTCAATGAAACCGTTATCTGCGACAATACAGAAACAGGAAGTGCACATAGTATCAAAACAACAGCATTTCTCATCGGTTTACTAATATTAGAAACACAAACCTAGTTTATTGATGCTGCATACATAATTGAAGTAGCAAAATTTCTTCAAAAGTTTATCTTCGCTTGCAATGCTATTCAAAGATGTTATAGGGCAAGAACAGGTTAAACAACATTTAACTGAAATGGTGCAACAGAACCGTCTCAGCCATGCATTGTTGTTTCTAGGGAAAGAAGGAAGCGGTGCCCTCCCTTTGGCATTGGCCTTTGCACAATATGTGGTTAGTCAGCCTCAACCATCACCTGTTGTGGAAGATCTGTTTGGAGGATTTACCGCTCTCGAAGCAACGCCTTCTTTTGTTCATCCTGATGAAATTCAAACACAGCCTGCATTTCAACGTGCCGAACAATTGATACATCCTGATCTTCATTTTTCTTACCCTGTCATTCCCAAGAAAAGCGGAGATAAACCGGTGAGCACCGATTATATACAGGACTGGAGAGAATTCATTAAAAGTTATCCTTATGGAAATGTATATGATTGGCTGCAGTTCATCGGTGCTGAGAATAAACAAGGCAATATCACTGCGGATGAGTGCAATGATATCATGCGCAAGCTGAACTTAAAAAGTTTTGAAAGCGAGTACAAAATATTATTGTTGTGGATGCCCGAATATCTGGGCAAGGAAGGAAATAAATTATTAAAACTGATAGAAGAACCACCACCCAATACTTTATTCATTCTCGTTGCAGAAAATGACGAACAGATCTTACCCACCATTTTGAGCAGATGCCAGTTGGTAAAGATCCCTATGCTGCAAATAGATGAAGTGGAACGAGCATTGATCTCCAGAGCAAATGCAGCACCCGATACCGCACATCAGATCGCTTCCATCTGTGAGGGTAATTACAGAGAAGCATTGCAATTATTGCAGCATGCCGAAGAAGACTGGCAGAGTTTATTGCGCGAATGGCTGAATGCAACCTTAAAAGGAGGTCCCGTTTCGCAAATAAAGTTCACGGAAGAAGTGAGTAAACTGGGCAGGGAAAAGCAAAAACAGTTCCTCCGCTACTTCAATCACTTACTGGAGCAAAGTATCCGTATAAAAGTGTTGGGTGCCGATAATATTGCCTTAGCCGGTAATGAAAAGGACTTTGCGCAGCGTTTAAACAAGATCGCATCGGTGAGCCAGCAACGGGCCATTATTGAAGAACTGGACAAAGCTTCCTACTATATTGAGCGCAATGCCAATGGTAAAATGCTGTTTCAGGCATTGACCATTAAACTCTTCCATATCATCCAAAATAAAGTGGTTATTGAGGCTTAATTATTTTTTCTTTCTTAGCTTCTTCTTAAACACCGGATTATTTTCCAATAATCGAGCCTGATGATGTATTGTTAAAATATGTACTTCACTTTCTGATACAAATTTGTAAATAATTCGGTATCTGCTGCAAAGGATTTGCCTGTAGTTATTATCTTTTAATTCCGGAGTTGGGGTACCAATAGTGGGATATTTTGTAAGGATCTCTGCCTTTTCAAAAAAACGTTCAACCATGTTAGAAGCAGCAATTAAACTATCTTTTCCAATATATTCTGCAATATTTTGAATGTCTTTAATTGCCGTAGGCGACCAAATTAATTCAGCCATTTTTTCAGCTTTTTCTTAGCTTCTTGAGTAGACAATCCTTTCCCTGACTTAATTTCTGCTTCAGCGGACTGTATTTTGTGAATGACGATCAGTTTGCCAATAGCATCATCAATCGAAAACTCTTCTGGCATTTCTTTAAAGCTTTTCAGTACTTTTTGCTTGGCTAACATGGTAAAAATATTGATATTTAAAAATACAGCCTTTCTTCAAACAAAACAAGGTTGTTATGGCAGCTTAACAGATTCCCAGTAATTTTTCCCTATTTTTGATTACGAGGAATAGAATGGTGGACCGGGCTGAAGTGCAGAAAGCAGCATGGGTTGCGTCGCACACTTGTACTGAAAATCGCTTATCATCATATAGAGATAGCAAAAATGTTGAGTCACTGTAATAACATATCATCATAGTTCAACTGCGTTCAAGGCGTTGAAGTGAGTGACACAACAACAGAATTATAGTAGTACAAAAGTTCGTCCCATCTTTATTTTCTTCCTTATTATTTATCATTGAATACCTAACATTATTAATATGGGATGCGGATCATGTGGTACCAGTAAACCCGGCGGTTGCAAAAGCAATGGCGGCTGCAGCACAGGCGGCTGTAACCGTTTGAACGTGCATGACTGGTTAATGAATTTACCCATTGCTGATGCCGACGGCAGTTGCAAAGTGGTAGAAGTAAGTTTTAAACAGGGTAGCAGAAAAGAATTTTATCGCAATACAACCCTTCAATATTTTGATAAAGGTGATTATGTGACCGTTGAAGGTATCGGTGGTTTTGATGTGGGTGAAATTTCATTGACCGGCGAAATGGTTCGTTTGCAGATGAAGAAAAAATCTGTAGATGAGTTTGGTACCGAAATGAAAAAGATATTGAGAAGAAGCACTGACAGGGATCTGGAAAGTTACCGTATCAGCAAGGACCGCGAACCTTCTGTTCAGGCAAAAAGCCGTGAATTTGCACGCAACCTGAACTTACAGATGAAATTGAGCGAAGTGGAAATTCAGGCCGATGGTAAAAAAGCAACCTTCTTTTATACAGCTGATGACCGTGTTGATTTTCGCGAACTCATCAAACAACTGGCGGGTGACTTTAAATTAAAAGTAGAAATGCGCCAGATCGGGATCCGTCAGGAAGCTGCAAAAGTGGGTGGTATCGGATCATGCGGAAGAGAATTATGCTGCAGTACCTGGTTGAACGATTTTAAGAGTGTGAATACAACTGCAGCACGTTATCAGAATTTATCCATCAATCAAACAAAATTAAGCGGGCAATGCGGCCGTCTGAAATGTTGTTTGAATTATGAACTGGATACTTATCTGGATGCTTTACAACATTTCCCTGATAATGCCGATTCATTTGAAACTTCAAAAGGAACTGCTTACCTGATCAAAAAAGATATTTTCAAAAACCTGATGTGGTACATTATTCAGGGAGGAAGTAAACATTACCCTTTGACCATTCAGCGCGTGAAAGACATTAAACGTTTGAATGCGCAGGGCATTAAACCGGAAGAATTAGAACCTGTTGATGTAACTACCGGCAAACCAAAAGAAATTGAACCACAGTTTGTGGATGTAGTTGGGCAGATCAGTTTAAAGAGTCTGGAAAGAAACGATAAACGCAGAAAAGATCAGCAAAGAGATAATAGGAATCAGGAATCAAGAAACCAAGATTCAAGGAATCAAGACACAAGGCAACAAGATTCAAGACAGCAAGGAACAAGAAATCAAGAACCAAGGCAGCAAGATTCAAGACAGCAAGGAACAAGAAATCAGGGTCCAAGGAATCAAGAGCCAAGACAGCAAGATTCAAGGCAACAAGGACCAAGGAATCAAGACAACAGAAACAGGCCGCAACAACAAGGCGGGCAACAACAAAGACAACAGCAACAAAGCGGACAACAGCAAAGACCTATTCAACAAAGGCCGCCTCAAAATCGTCCTCTTATGAACAGGCCGCCACAGCCACCCATAGAAGATAAAAAAGATCAATAAAATTCTGATACAATAAACGAACAGTTGCTTAATATAAAATTTAAGCAACTGTTTTTTTTGTCACGAACCATCCTACCGGCAGGCAGGTGCACGAATAAAAAATCTATTCGTGCATTCGTGGCAAACTATATTTAATGACT
The DNA here is from genome assembly GCA_903830285.1 of uncultured Chitinophagaceae bacterium. Classification (GTDB taxonomy): domain Bacteria; phylum Bacteroidota; class Bacteroidia; order Chitinophagales; family Chitinophagaceae; genus CAIQDX01. Next base: position 6,101 of record CAIKTE010000064.1, read on the forward strand.
AGGATGCAAACAGTAATATCAATAGTTGCGCTGCAATGATCCTGAGGATCATAGTAAGGGGATATACAGTTGCATAAGTTACGGAAGGCACATCGCTTTTAGCCATCTGCATCGCAAATGCCAGAGCAGGCGGATCGGTACTCGCACCTGCCAGTAAACCGCAAATTTCAAAATAGGTTTTACGCAGAGAATATCTTGCGATCAATCCAAAAATAATCAAAGGAACCATTGTAATGGTAATGCCCATTGAGATCCATATCCATGCATTACCGCCATGAAATGCTTCTGCTAAACTATGTCCGCTACTCAATCCCACACTGGCAAGGAATAAAGTGATGCCCAATTCACGAACCATCAAATTAGCACTGTTGGTGGTATAATTATTCAGGTATAAAACATTGCCGAATCGGCTTAATAATAATGCTACGATCAATGGGCCACCTGCCAAACCGATCTTTACCGGTACCGGCATATTGGGAAATGAAAGAGGGATACTTCCAACAATGGCACCTAATACGATACCAATGAATATGGGTGCAAGATCAGGTACTTCCAATCTTTTCAAAGAATTACCCAGCACATTGGTAACCGCTTCAACTGCTTCCTGTGTTCCCACCACTTTTATATTATCGCCTAATTGCAAAACAATATCGCCGTGAGGTACCATTTCAATTCCAGCTCTACCTAAACGTGTTAATGTAAACCCGTGTGCATGCAGTTCCGGGATATCACCCAGGCGCCGATGCGTTATTTCAGTTCTGGTAACAACGATAGCTCTGGAGATCAATTCACTTTGCGGCGCATCTTTCAAGTTCATATCGCTTTCGCCACCAATGAGGATCTTCAATTGATTGACAACCTGTTTCGGAGCAACAACCAGCAGCACATCATCTTCATGCAATATTGTATCAGGGCTTGGTGTAATGATCGTGTCCTTATGAAACAACCTTGAAATAACAACAGGCTCTTTCATCATTTCAAATATTCGTCTGATAGGTTGGCCGATCAATTGTTTGTTCTCTACAATTAAATGAACAGATATTGGTTTCACTGCTTTGATCGCCCTGAGTTTTCCGTGCAGTTCAATTTCATTATCAACATTGATTCGGAATATCCATTTTAAAATAATGATGGAAAAAATAATTCCGAATACACCAAATGGATAAGCCAACGCATAAGCCAATGTGATCAATGCATTATTATCTCCTGCCAAATGCATATCCGTAACAGCAGTTTGTGCAGCTCCTAAACCGGGAGTGTTGGTAACGGCACCACTCATGATGCCTGTCATAACCGGAACAGGTGTACCCGTTGTATAAAAAAATGTAATGGTGATCAATACGCCCAATAAAACAATTCCTGCAGCCAAAACATTATTGGCCAATGCGTTTTTTTTAAGGGAAGCAAAAAAGCCGGGGCCTACCTGTAAACCGATACAATACACAAAAAGTATCAATCCGAATTCCTTTAAAAAATTCTCTATTTCCTTATTTACACTGATACCGAGGTAAGAAACCAGTAACCCCATGAATAATATCCAGGTGACTCCTAATGAGATTCCGAAGATCTTAAATTTTCCCAACCATGTACCGATGGCAATTACTAATCCGTAAATGATCACTGTCTGAGCGATACTCTGTTGAGTGAACAATTGTTGCAACCAATTCATAGATCTAAATTTAAAGTGCAAAGCTACGTTTCAATTGCTGCAGAGATAATGATGAAAATCATTGTCAGCTTAATTTAATAGGAACTTTGCTAAGTTGTTTATACATCAATGTGATAACGGCAATGAGCGATCTTACTGTTCAAAATCCTGAAATAAACCAGGCAATTAAATAAGTTTACTTTTGCAGCATTCTATTTTCTTACGAATACAATTTTTGATGGATCAAAACAAGATCAGCGAAACAAAAGAGTTGGGTTCCTTGTTACTGGATGTGGGTGTTTCTCTTTTAAGTTCCGGTGCCAGTTGCAGCAGGATCAGGATCACGATGAAAAGGTTGGCTACAACCTACGATCATGAAGCGCATATTTCCATTGCCCCCAAATCGATCTCTCTTACCTTAAATGACGAAGATGATAATTTGCTCTTTAACGGCATGCGGAGCACTCCTGCACAAGGTGTGAATTTTAAGACCATTTCCGGCATTAGTAGATTAAGCTGGGATGCTGTTGAAAATGATCTGTCGCTTCAACAGGTTCGTGATGAACTGAACAGATTATTATCTCTGCCGCATTACCCGCGCATCATCATTTTAATTTTTGTAAGTCTGGCGGGTGCCGCATTCTGTTTTTCATTTGGTGGTAAACCACCTGAAATGATCATTGCCTTTGGCGCCACATTCTGCGGATTATTCATTCGGCAGGAGGCCATCAAAAAGAAATTCAATCCTTATATCTGTGTGTTCTTTGGATCATTGGTCGCATCTCTGTTTGCCGGTGCATTTATCAAAGCAGGATTGAATATCAATTTTGAACATGCTTTTGCAACATCGGTTTTGTTCTTGATCCCGGGCGTTCCGTTGATCAATTCTTTTACCGATCTGATCGATGGGAATATTTTAAACGGAATCGTGAGAGGAATCAATGCATTGATGTTTTCGATGGCCATCGCATTCGGTTTATTGATCGCGATGCTTATTTATCATTTGAATTAATGACTATGGATTGGATAATCATATTAAGTAAAGCTTTTTGGTGCGGTTGGGCCGCACTCGGTTTTGGTATTTTATTCAATGTACCGCCCAGGACTTTATTTGCATTGTGGGTCGGTGGTGCCATTGGCGGCTTTTTAAAATTTACAATGCTTCAAATGACTGTTGGCGTTGTGTTTGCTTCGTTTATTGGCGCAGCAGCTGTTGGAATTTTAAGTATACCCATTGCACACTTTAGGCATGTGCCTCCTATGATATTTGCCATCCCTTCTGTAATACCACTTATTCCCGGGGTGTTTGCCTATCGCACCATGTTGGGATTAATTAAACTAACCGGAGCGATCGGTGCAGATTATAATATGATACTTTCCGAAACAGTGAACAATGGTGCTAAAACATTATTCATCATTATGTCGCTGGCCATTGGTGTTGCTATTCCCATGCATGTGATGCGCAAGGAGTCTGCAAAAAATATACGGTTGAAAAAAAGTACTAAATGATTTTGGTTGAGCTTTTTATCGAAGCGGAATATTCACCGCGGAGAATAGGAGTAAAATTGTTGCGCAAAGTTCTCAGCTAACTCTGTTTCTCTTTAACTCTGTGGTAAAATCTTGATACCGAACAATCTTTTTTAAGCTGCAATTTTCGCTAAAATATTATGTCCATTTTTCCAGTATCATTTTCAAACAATAGATGATTACAACCACCCAAAGGATCCTGATCAATTTTTTTGCTGCATTATAATCCTTGTGCATGAAGCCTGTAAACAGATCAATGATCGCCATAATTATTCCAAGTGCGTATAAAGCAATTGCAATGATGTCTATTATTTTCATTGTTTAAAATTAATATTAACCTGCTGGCGAAATTAATTTATAGTTTAAATTTTAGCAGCAGAGGAGCGATATTTTGGTAGAATTAGGATTAAATAAAGCGCACAAACCCCGGAGGGGTGACATTTTGTTTTATACTGCCGCTCCTCCGGAGCTTTCTATTCCTTATTGATCATGTTTTTACCATAATATCGCCTCTCCGAGGCTTTATAGGGTTAAAAATTCTAATTCTGCCAATGGGTTAATATTAATAAATGCATAGCCGGTTTCACAAAATATTCAAGCATAAAAGTATCAGGCACTTGTTAAGTGGCTGATACTTTTACAGCTTCTCCATCTCTTCATTCACAAATTCCATCAATGTTTTAATATGTGCCGGAGACAGATCGAATTTTAATCCTGCTGCTGCATATAATTCGGGTAATGTTTTGGTGCCGCCTAAACTCAAGGCATTGATATAATTCTGTAATGCCTGCTGCGGGTTCTTTTTGTATTGCGCCCACAAACCAATAGCACCTAATTGTGCAATTCCATATTCGATATAATAAAAAGGTACTTCAAATAAATGCAATTGGCGCTGCCATCCTATTTTACGGTATGCTTCCAGTCCGCTGTAATCAATTACATCCGTAGAGAATTCTTTTAGTATTTCCATCCATCTGTCTGTTCTTTCAGCAACCGTATGTTTTGGATTTTCGTACACCCAATGCTGGAATTTATCGATGATAGCGATCCATGGAAAAATAGTGATGGTTCTTTCGAGCTGATGTTCTTTGGCGCGTTTCAAATCTTCTTCCTTATCAAAGAAACTATCCCAATGATACATGGAAAACAGCTCCATGCTCATGCTTGCCACTTCGGCAATTTCCATTGGGTATTCTTTGAAAGAACTTAATTCTAAATTGTGCGTCAAGAATGACTGAATAGCATGACCGCCTTCATGTACCATCGTAGTAACATCACTCATTTGTCCGGCTGCATTCATGAAAATAAAAGGCGCACCGCTTTCTGCCAATGGACAATTATATCCGCCGGGAGCTTTGCCCTTCCTGCTTTCCAGGTCAAAATGTTTTAACTCATGCATTTTCTTCAAACAATCCGCAAAGAATGGATTGAGTTCTGCAAAGCATTTCACAGATTTATTATAGAGATCTTTTCCGTCAGTAAAAGGCTTTAAAGCTTCAATACCTTCCGGTTCTGCTTCTGTATCCCATGGCCTTAATTCGGTCAAGCCTAATTTCAGCTTTTTCTTTTGATAGATCTTATCGATGATGGGCAATACATGCAATTTCACTGCTTCATGAAACTGATAACAGTCTTCTTTACTGTAATCGAATCTTCCCAATTCCACAAATTTGTAATCGCGGTAATTGGCGAAGCCTGCATTCTTTGCCACCTGATCTCTTTTTTCGATCAATTGAGAATAGAGATCATGCATCGCATCTTTATCCTGCAGTCTTCTGTCCTGAATTTTACGATATACTTCTTCGCGCAATTTTCTGTCGTGACTTTCTAAAAATTTAGCAGCTTGTTGCAAAGTATATTCCTGCCCGTTCACTTCAATGGTCATCTTACCGGCAATACCGCCGTACTGTTGCTGCATGACACTCAGGTCTGCCTGTAAGGGGATATTTTCTTCACGAAACAGATCGATATTCTTTTTTACACTTCTTAAATAGGTAAAGAATTTTTGCTGATCCAATTCTTTGGTAAAAGGGGAAGCGATCATTTTTTTATTCAATGCATCTGCATAAGGCTGCAGTTTGGGTTGGATCTCCATGCAGAAATATGTGAAAGCATCTTCCAGGCTTTTATTGGTGGTATCGCAGGTCATTTTAATTTGACGCCAGCAGGCATCTTCACTTATCACGGCTTCGGCTTCACTCATATCTTTCAGCCAGTGTTCCAGATCGGCTTTTGAATCAATTTTCCTATCCAATAAATTTTTAAAATAGGGTTCCAATGCATCCCAGGTGGTTACGGTAAAATCCTTTGGTAAAAAAACTCTTTCAATCTTTTTTATATCTGCGCTTAAAGACATTTCAAATAATTTACTGCGAAGATACTGTTGCCACAGGAATATTTTGTAGATGGGGGTTAAATGATTTATTGAAGGATTGAATAATTTGTAGAATCTTGAATCTCCCTTCTCTACCCGGGCAGCAAGATTCATAGAAATCAGGTGCATAGAAATATAATTCTTTAATCTCTTTTCTAGTGATTAAATAAAAATTGTATTCTTCTGCATCAGAAATCATACATCTTTTTGTTTTGCATCCATCTCCATCTTCTTTATCGTCATTTAAATGCCACAAATCATTTTTTTTGATTGAATACCAAAGAGAATCTTGATATTGATAATAAACGATACCCGGTAAGAAATATCTGTTCGTATCTGGTTTTGAAAAACGATAATTTATTGAAAGCATAACAAATTTTTCAGCTAACTCTTTTGGATAAGCTCTTGCTGAAAAAAAAGTAAAAGGATTATAATAAGTAAAAAAAGCTAACCCTTTATTATTCTTGGAAATAATCTGATAATGAGGTTCTGAATTCCAAGCATTTGTCGAGTTACAAACAACTGTTGAATCAAAATTTTCCTGCAAATACTTGAATAAAGGAATTTCATTTGCCTTTGATTGGCCAAAGACAGTATATGTGCTTAAAATTATTGTACCCAGCAAGGTTGCTTTTCTCATAAATAATTTTATTCTAAGATGTAATATTATCGTTTTTCCATAACAGATTTTATTCATTGTTACATTCAGATAGATTATTTTTACCGCCCTACAAAAGGAACGAAGTGGCTGATATCATTCAATTATTACCGGACAATATTGCAAACCAGATCGCAGCTGGTGAAGTGATCCAGCGTCCGGCAAGTGCCGTAAAAGAATTGCTGGAGAACGCGATAGACGCCGATGCGACCGAAATAAAATTAATTGTTACCGATGCAGGCAAGAATCTGATACAAGTGATCGATAATGGCAAGGGCATGAGCGAAACCGATGCCCGTATGGCATTTGAACGCCATGCAACCAGTAAGATCCGCCAGATCGAAGATCTGTTTCGTATCAAGACCATGGGATTTCGGGGTGAGGCATTGGCCAGTATTGCGGCTGTTGCCCAAGTGGAAATAAAAACACGCAGAGCCGAAGATGAACTGGGTACATTTATTGAAGTGGAGAACAGTTCTGTTCTAAAACAGGAAGCTTGTGCTGCACCTATAGGTACCAGTATTAGCATGAAGAATTTATTTTTCAATGTTCCTGCAAGACGGAATTTTCTAAAAAGTAATGCTGCAGAAATGCGTCATATCATTGACGAGTTCATTCGTGTAGCAATGGCTTTTCCGCAGGTGTTCTTTTCGGTTACAAGTAATGGTCAGCAAATATTCCATCTCGAAGCAGGAAATTTAAAACAACGTATCATCCAGATTCTCGGCAATAATTATAATGCGAAGATGGTGAGCGTGAATGAAGAAACGGACTATTTGAATATCTATGGATTTGTTGGTAAACCGGAAACAGCAAAGAAGACAAGAGGTGATCAATATTTTTTCGTGAACAGTCGTTTCATTAAAAGTGCTTATCTCAATCATGCAGTGAACAGTGCATTTGATAATATGATCGCAAAAGACAGTTTTCCGAGTTATGTTTTATTCATCGATCTGGATCCTTCGCAACTGGATATTAATGTGCATCCCACCAAACAGGAGATAAAATTTGAAGATGAAAAGATCGTATATGCTTTTGTGCAGGCAGCAGTAAAACATGCATTGGCACAATTCAGTATTGCACCATCACTGGATTTTACATTGAATGCAGAAATCCAAAGTCTGGATGCAGTTAGCAAACCATTCACTTCAGAAAATAAAGAAGCAGCTTCTTCCTCCAACTTATACAAAACGTTCACGCAAAAAAATCAGGCGCATAAGATCGATGCAAATGAGAAAAGTGAATTGAAGGATTGGAAAAGTTTCTTCGTACCCCCAACCCCTGAAGGGGAATTTAAGAACATCACTGAAAATTCAGGTTTTGAATTTGAAAAGCGAAGTATCAATTCAACATTCAACCTTCAGCATTCAACATTTTTGCAACTGCACAATACCTACATCATTGCCTCTACCCATAGCGGATTTGTTTTATTGCACCAGCAATTGGCGCATGAAAGAATTTTGTATGAGCGATACAGCATGGCTGCACATGGCAAACAAATGGCCACACAAAAAAGTTTATTTCCGGTCACTTTAGAACTGGCAGCAGCAGATGCAGCTTTATTGGCTGATATCTTACCTGACCTTTTGGAGATCGGTTACCAGATAGAACCCTTTGGTAGCAATACTTTTGTGATACAGGGCACGCCGGCCGATGTGCTGCAGGGCAATGAAAAACATTCCATTGAATTATTGATAGAGCAGTTCAAACATTTCAGCAGCGATATTAAATTCAGCAAGCGTGAAAAACTGATCCGCTGTATGAGCAGGCAACAAGCCATTAAAGCGGGACAGGCATTAACACAAAAAGAAATGCAGCGTCTGGCCGAAGAACTGTTTGAATGCAACACACCTAATATTACTGTTACGGGCTCTCCTACTTACTTGGAATTCAAAGAAGATTATTTGGATAAAATGTTTGGGAGATAGGACACCCCCAACCCCACCCCCAGCCCCTAAAGGGGAGTTTAAATACGTTTCAATAATTTAATATTTCGTTCAAATAACGAGATGACTTTTTTAGCCCCTCCTTTAGGAGGGGTTGGGGAGGTTAATTCTTCTCAATAATTGCAGTAATAAATTTTTCAATTGATCTTCGAATGGCAGCTGCAGAAGCCTGATGATTATTGACCATCACTGAAAATATCAATTGTTTGTTTTGATTGGTGATGATGTATCCGCTTAATGCCAGGTTATTGCTTACGGTTCCTGTTTTAGCATAAATTTTACCAACATAATTTTTATACAAGCCGCTTAGTGTTCCGGAATTACCTGTTGGAAGAATGGTGGTGATGCGGTTCCAGGCAAATTCGTTTTTCATTTTCTCGAGTACAAAAACAAAATCCTGGGGTGATATTAAATTGTATCGGCTCAATCCGCTGCCATCCACCCATTTGGGTTTTTGCGGCATGGCTTTGTAATCTGTTTTTAATAAAGTATCGATGATGGCAGCATCACTCATTAACCCCAATCTTTCATTGCTCACCATTAATAATGTTTGTTCTGCAAAGAAATTATCGCTGCGGTGCATGGTGATTTTGAGGAGAGAATCGGTGGGTTGAGAATGGATGATAAGTTGTTGAGGAAATTTTTCCCATTCATCTGCTTTCACAGCTGTACCAAATTCTTTATGAAGTGTATCTTCAAGCAATCTTAAGAATATTGGTTTTTTCAAATGAGGATCATCCAAGTTAATTGTTTTAAAAGGTATTTCAATTGATGAAAAATTCCTAGCTGCGTTTTCTAAATAAAACCAATTTGTTTCAAGATCCCTTTTAAGTGAGAATTTTTTACGGATTAAAAAAATATTCTGAGCTCTGTTTTCATTTACATGAGCAATCGAACTATATTGTCTGTCATAAAAAAAATGAGGGCTAACAGAAATTGTATCATTCCTGAAACTGAATTTCACAACATTGCCATAAATCGGTAGTTCACTTCTTTCGGCCATATAATCATCCGAATAATCATTCCAAGCCCACCCATTACCCCAAGGCGCAAATTTTGTAAAGTAATCATTCAAATAAGTAATATTTTCAATACTTTTTAGAAACTCATAAACAGGCTGATTTTTAAAATCAGAATGTAAAAAAGTTGGATCGCCGTTACCTGAAATAATTATTGCTTTACCATCAATACTTTTTATATACCGCAACCCCACCAAACTATCTCCTAAATATTTCATCGCTGCATAACAGGTCAGCAGTTTTGTATTGCTAGCCGGAATAAAATATTTATCAGCCTGATAATTGTATAAATATTTTTTTTCTGCAGGATCATAAATACTGATACCGAGATGTGCAGTGGCAAGATTGCTATCAGTCAATAAAAATCGCCTGGCTGCTTTTTCAATTTCACTCTCATGTTTTGTAACAATGGGGGCAGTTTCTGAAGTGGCAGTAATAGGTTCCGTTGGTTTCGTCAATTTTTTTTGCGAAGTGCAGGCTACAAAGCCGAGTAACAAAAAACAACAGGTGATATTAATTCTCATGGTTTGGGTTTATCCGTTCATCAAACAATTGAATCGAGGCTTTTCACATCCGTTAATTTCAGTAACTTGTTTCTCCAAAACCCCGAAATATGAAATTACAACTTTCAAAAAGATTGTTGCTTGCAATATTATTGTCTGCAGGCATTAGTTCTTTCGCACAAACAACAAAATACATCGATAAGGCCAATATGGACCTTTCCGTAAAACCGGGCGATAATTTTTATCAGTATGCCAATGGCACCTGGATAAAAAACAATCCTGTTCCTGCTTCCAAAACACGCTGGGGAAGTTTTGATGAACTGCGCCAGGAAAGTTCCAATCGTTTGCAAACATTATTGAATGATGCAATGAAAGCAAGCAATCCAGATCGCAAAACAAAGATCATTGGCGATTTTTATAAAAGCGGAATGGATAGTGCCACTATTGAAGCAAAAGGTTATCAGCCAATCAAAGCTGATCTTGACAGGATCAATAATTTAGCGAGTGTAAGCGACGTAATTCATGAAATAGTGACTTTGCGTGTAAACGGATTGGGTAGTCCTTTATTCAGCATGAATATAGGGCCCGACAGAAAAAATGTGATGGCCTATATTCCTTCTATCGGTCAGGGTGGAACAAGTTTACCCGACAGAGATTATTATCTGAAAGATGATTCTCGCAGTACCAAGATCCGCGATGCTTATAAAGTACAATTACAAAAAATGTTTGGATTGGTAGGTGAAGATGCAGGCACTGCTTCTGCAGATGCTGCTGCTGTTTTAAAGATCGAAACAACATTGGCTGCAGCACAAATGAGCCGTATTGAAATGCGTGATCCTAATAAGACCTATCACAAATTCTCAGTAAAAGATCTGAGTGCTACCACTTCAAACCTGAACTGGGCTTCTATTCTGAGTGAAGCGAAAATAAATGGTGCCGATAGTGTATTGGCAGGCAATCCTGAGTTTTTGAAAAAAGTGAACAGCATGCTGAATGAAGTTTCGCTGAATGACTGGAAAAGTTATTTGAAGTGGAATGTAATAAGAAGTGCATCTCCTTATTTAAGCAAAGCATTTGTGGATGCTGATTTTGAAATGAGCAAAGTGCAAACGGGGCAAAAAGTGCCAACACCACGTTGGGAAAGAATGAGCAGTTTGATAGACAGGATGCTGGGTGACCTGATCGGACAGATCTATGTAGAAAAATATTTCAAACCAGAAGCAAAAGTGTACATGTTGAATCTGGTGAACAATATGCAATCTACTTTCAGTGACCGCATCAAACGTTTGGACTGGATGAGTGAAGCCACCAAACAAAAAGCATTGGAGAAATTAAATGCTATGGTCAAGAAGATCGCTTATCCCGACAAATGGAGAACTTATGATGGCATTGATATTAATGCTACTGATTTCTATAAGAACGTTCGCAGTTGCGCTGTTTGGTTTTACAATTTCAATGTAAACAAAATGGGCAAACCTGTTGACAGAACTGAAATGGGTATGACACCACCAACGATCAATGCTTCTTATAGTCCGAACAATAATGATCTTACTTTCCCTGCCGGTATCCTGCAATTTCCATTCTTCGATTTTGGTGCAGATGATGCTGTGAATTATGGTGGCATCGCAGCAGTGATAGGACATGAAATGACACATGGTTTTGATGATCAGGGCCGTCAGTTTGATGCAGTAGGTAATTTAAAAGACTGGTGGACAAAAGAAGATGCCGATAAATTTGTTGCCAAAGCAGATGAAGTTGCCAAACAATATGATGCATTAACCGTGCAGGACAGCATTCATGTAAAAGGAAAATTGACATTGGGTGAAAACCTTGCGGATCTTGGCGGGTTAAGCATTGCCTATGAAGCTTTCTCTAAAACAGAACAATTCAAAAAAGGTAAAAAGATCGATGGCTTTACACCGCAGCAACGTTTCTTCTTAAGCTGGGCACAGGTTTGGAGGAATAATGTATTGCCTGATGCAGAAGCACAATTGATCTTGACCGATCCACATTCTCCGGGTATTCATCGTGGCAATGCACCATTGACCAATATTGATGCATGGTACAGTGCCTTCAAAATTAAATCAAGCGATAAAATGTATAAAGCACCGGAAGCGAGAACGCATATCTGGTAATAGCCTACCCCCTATATAAAAAAAAGTCCGTGCAAATTGTACGGACTTTTTTTGTGACGGCTAAAGCCAAAATAGTTTTTTGCTTTGCCCCGCCATTAATGGCGGGGCTATTGAAATATAATCCTAATCGGCTTTAGCCAAATAATTTGATGAGATAAGTCGCAGAGTTGTGCATTTTAAACACTATTCATCCATAATTACATGTTAGCAATAATCTCTGATAACCATTTCAATTCTTTATTGCTGATTGTATCTCTGTCCGATTTGTCATAAATAGCAGACAAATAAACTTTATTTTTTATAATTTTTACAAATGTTATAATTCTTGCTCCTCCTGATTTTCCTTTTCCTTTGCTTGTAATTGCCAGGCGGATCTTATAAAAATTATTTCCAAGCGGCGTGCCCTGTACCGGGTTTATTTCGAGGCTTTCAATTAAAGCAGCAAGATCAGTTTTTAGTGAAGGATACTTTTTTGATAGCTTCCTTGCTTCTTTTTCAAAATCAGGTAATGTTTCTACATTAAAGCTCATTCAGAAATGATTTTGCAGAACGGGTTTTAACTTTTGAAGTTCCGGCATTTATTGCTTCCTGCATTCCTTTTGCAACATGAAACAAAGTTTTCTTTTTTGCTAAATTCTCTTTTTGAACGTTGATAAAATCAAAGTTTTTGATCAAGTCCATAAAAAACTTGTACTTTCTTTCTTCTATTTCTAAAATAACTTGTTTCATGTTCTTTATCTTAATGAATCAAATATAAAAATAATTACCGTTTTAATAAAGCTGTTACTCAGCTTCTTTCCGCAGCGCGCATCCATCTTTCGGGCATTTCATTATTCGATGCCAAAAAATAATCCAGTTTACTGCAGGCAACAAATTTGCCATCGGGGATCTGCATCCACCATCTTCCAGTTTTTTTACTTTGCAGAAAAACGGTCTCTACTTCAGCAAATGCAATATTGAATTCATTGAAATGATTGCGGTCGTGCAGGCTGGCTTCTTTTTTCCCTTTATAAATTCCATCCATCAAATACCAGAGCATATGAGAGATCTGTTTTGCTGTTAAGCCATGTTCATCCAGTTCAGGAGCATAGCCATAAATGCCAATGCTGCTAATGTTTCGGCTCATGCCGGCATATTGCATCAATGTACAGGCTTCTTCTCCCGTAAACCCGTTGGGTGTTAATCGATTGGCCGGCGCATGTGCGTGTTGAATGGCAGCAATATCAAAAGAGAACAGATTGCTATTACGGATAGCGGGTTCCATTTCTTCCAGATTCTCTTTTACTTTTCCAACGCGGTAACAATCGAAATGCAGTTTATCGATCGTTTCCAGCATATGCGGATGTACCATATAACTCTGAAAACCGATATGGTTATAATGCTTGATAAAATTGGGTTCGCTGGTGAGCACTGCCATTAAAAAATTATCGGCAGGCAATACACTGTCCATATTCAGGTCGATCCTGGCATCCACACAAGTGGCTTCGATGATCTTTTCTGCTGCCGCATAGGCATTGTATTGTCCTACGGTAAGATCATGCGAACCTCCCAGTATCACCACACGTTTTCCCATTTCGATCAATTCACTCACCACTGCTTTCAATGCAGCATACGTGTCGTGCAAAGATGCGCCACGCTTCACATTGCCTACGTCGGCAACATTCACTTCTTCATGCCAGTGAAATAAACTGTAATATTCTTTCCGGATGGCATCGGGGGATCCTGCATTGGCATATTCTATACCGGCGCCACGCATTTCGCCGCAACCCACCAGCACGATATCGGCTTGGGAAACATCGGGAAATTCTTCGTCGTATAGTGCAATATGGCGACCGAGTTGGGTGTCTTTATATCCCTGATCATCAGATAATTCATAGAGATTTACAGGGTCTAGAAAATCAACAATTGTTTGCAGGCTCATGTATAAATTGTTTGCAACAAACATACTGCAAATGAGGCAATCTTTTAACCCATCATTAACCACATTTCATCCACTGCAATAATAAGTCAGAGTATATTTGTTGAGATACTATGCTTAGATTTTTACGATACAGTTTTATTGTGGCCCTGCTATTATTGATACAAACAAAAAGTATCGGTCAGGTCCAATTTCAGATCAAACCAAGTGCTACTGAAATTGGAAAAGAAGATGTGTTGCAGGTAGAATATAAAGTAAGCGGTGCTGTTGATGCCAGCAATTTTTCACAACCCGATTTTGCAAAGTGGAAAGTTTTATCCGGGCCTGCTTATTCCTCACAACAGGTATCTGTGAATGGTAAAACAGAATCGAGTATCAGTTATGTGTTCAGTTTACAAGCCAGATCACCCGGAACATTATCGCTTCCTGCTGCAAGTGTTGATGTGGATGGGAAAAAATTAAGTTGCAGCCCTGTTACTATCAATGTAAAAAATACTGCGCATGTTGCAGGTGTATCTTCCCCTTCTAATGGCTTACAATTACCCGGAGGGTTTTTTCAGGAAGATGTTTTAGGAGAGGATGAGATCGACAGAACCTCTCTTTTACAACCCGGTGAAACAATAGCTTCCAAAATAAGGGATAATATTTTCGTGAAAGTGAATGCCAATAAAACAAGTTGTATTGTGGGGGAACCGATATTGGTCACGTATGAACTGTTTACAAGGCTCCGTTCTCAGTCAAAAGTTGCCAAACAACCTGCCATCAACGGTTGTACCGTTTATGAAATGACCACTCAGGATCAATTGCCGCAAATAGGAAAATACAAAGGCAAAGACTATAAAAGTTATGTGATCAGAAAGATCCAGTTATTTCCTTTGCAGACAGGAGATCTGAAATTAGATATTGCGTCTGTTGAAAATGAGATCACATTATACAAGAGAAATCCCTATGGGGATGTAACACCTGTTACCCAAACGGTAACATTAAGCAGTGAACCGTTGACCATACATGTGAATCCATTACCTGAAAAAAATAAACCCGCAGATTTTAACGGAACCATCGGCAACTTTTCTATCAATGCAAAGGCGAATAAATTAATTGATACAGCCGAAGACAATAATATGCTTGAAATAAGCATTGAGGGTTATGGAAATTTTCAAAGTATTAACTGTCCCAAAATAAATTGGCCAAAGTCTACAGAACATTTTGACAATACTGAAAGGTCGGATATCAATAAAATGGTTTTCCCTTCTAGTGGAAATAAGATCTTTACCATTCCATTTGTTGCAAAGCAGCAGGGAAAGTTGATAATCCCTTCCATTGAGTTTAGCTATCTGGATATCAATTCACAACAGTATAAAACGGTGCGAAGCGACAGTATTATCATCAGTGTGTCAGCAGCTTTAAAGAAAGGTTATGCCATCAATAAGATCTCGCAGGACATCACCAATCATAAATATATCTGGATCGTTCCTGCAATCGCTTTACTGGCAGGGATTTCATGGTGGTTAAGATTCGGAAGAAAAAAACAATTAGCGTTTAATGAAAGCAGCATAGCAATTGATCCAGCAAAAGCTGAAGCTGTTGTTGTTACTATAGCTGAAGAAAAAATACCGGAACCGATCGTAATGACTGATGCAGAAAAACTAAACGAGCTCCTAACACTTGAAACTGATAAGGAATTTTTCACACAGGCAAAACAATTAGCTATTGAATTATTGCAGAAGGAAAATGATGATGAGAAAAACAAAAAGCTCTTAGAGATCATCGAACAATGCAATGAGGCATTATACTCACCGATTGCGGTGATCACTAAAGAATCTGTATTTACTTCGCTGGAGAAATTGATTTAATAACACTCTCTCATCAATAAAATCGTGCTGTGTCTTCATGAACATGAAATAATGTTGTTTCTTCATTAATTCAATCGAGATGTCACCCTGAGGCACTCGAAGGGGGATATTAATGTCGTTTCAGAAATTCATGGTTCGAGTGCCTCACCATGACAATCATCCTTTGAAACGAGATGTCACACCCCTGAGGCGCTCGAAGGGTGAAGTTCAAAGAATGTCTTATTAATCATGCTTCGAGAGCCTCAGCATGACAAACCGTTGCTTAATAATATTTAGGTGTTTATCAATCCGTGTATTTATATCCCACCCCGCGGACAGAATGTATATGTTTAGGGTTGCGGCTGTCTTCTTCAAAATATTTACGGAAGTTGAGAATAAAATTATCAATGGTACGAGTGGTAGGATATACATTGTAACCCCAAACCATCTGCAATATTTTTTCTCTTGTTACTACATCGCCCTTATTCTCGATCAATAATTTCAAGAGCATGGTTTCTTTTTTACTCAGCTCTACATGTTGCCCGGTAAATGATGTTGCGATCTGTGCTTTAAAATCAATTTTATTTTTGCCGAATTCGTATGTATCACCGATCGTTTCTTTGACCAGGAGTTTTTTATTTTTGTGGATCATCTTTGCCACTCTCAGTAATAACTCTTCTAGATTAAATGGTTTGGTGAGATAATCATCGGCTCCTTTTTTTAATCCCAGTATTTTATCAGCGCTCGAATTTTTGGCGCTTAATATCAAAACAGGGACCTCATTATTATTCACACGTATCGTTTCCAAAACACGGATGCCGTCTATTTCGGGAATCATGACATCGAGTATGATCAAATCGAAATATTCATTTGCAACAGCACGCAATGCCTGATTTCCGTCAAATGCAGAAGTAATTTCATAACCCTCCATTTCAAGATTCAGCTTGAGGGTTTCGTGAAGATTTTCTTCATCCTCTACCAATAAGATATTCCCTTTTGTATTTTCTTTCATGATGAATGAAATATTGCTGTAAATATACTTCCGGAAGGCAGATTATCCATCACGGATATTTTGCCTTTATGATCTTCCATTATTTTGCGACAAAGATATAGACCCAATCCTGTTCCTTTTGCTTTGCGTGTGTTTTCATTACCGATACGGTAAAATTTATGAAATATTTTTCTCTTCTCATCATCCGGCATGCCTTCCCCCTCATCGCTTACCTGCAACAGAATTCTTTTATTTTCCTTTTTTAATGCCACAGTTACTTCAGAACCATTGGGTGAATATTTTAATGCATTATCGATCAAATTATTAGCCAGCATTTGCAAGATCAATTCCTCGCTCTGGAAATAAATTCCTTCCTGCACTTCAGTCACGATCTTTCGTTTGGGAAAGCGCGTTTGAAAATCTGCCGCACAACCAGCGATCAGTTTGCTCAGATCAATTTCCTGTTTTGTTATATGATAAGATCCGCTGTCTAATTGCGATGCCAATAAAATATTATTACATAAAACATTCAAACGATCGGTTTCCTGAATGGTATTATTGATCAATCTTTCCTGCTTATCTAATTCCAATTTGCGTTTGATCAGTGTTTCTAAATTCAAACGGGTAATGGCAATGGGCGTTTTCAATTCATGTGTTACCGCCATCATGAAATTTTGCTGCTGATGCGATAATCTTAGTTGGCGTCTTGTTGCTCTGTAAACAAACACAGCACCAATTAATATCAATGCCAGGAATATCGTTCCCTCGCCAATGAATTGTGCTGTTTTACGGTCTTTTTCAACTATGATCCCTTTTTCTTTTATGGCATATTGAGGGTCGTCTTGTTGCAGATCCTGCATCCGCAATTCTGCCATGATCTTATTTTGATGATTCAATGCAATGAACCACCACAACAAAGCAGTAAGCATGTATAATAACATGACCCAGTATACAGAAGTAAGAACCGCTAATTTATGTTTTGAAAAAAGATTCATCATTTTGCTTTTTCAACACGGATGCCGGCATTCAATATATGCTGCAAAGGATCTTCGCGCATGATCTGCTGCAAAGTAAAAGTATAATCACCTTTTTTAAGGCTGATGGGTAATGCATTAAAGATCATTCGATGATCAATGATATCATCCATTCCGGTTCCCAGCCATTTACTGTTATCGGCCAATGTAAATTCTCTTTTGATCGTATAACTTGAATCAGGGTCTTTTACCTGAATATTCAACCAGATATTTTTATACCGATATGCATCTTCATGACGCAATACCACATAAAAATTATATAGTGAGCTTGTATCTTTAATTGTAAAGGTAAATGGCAATGATTGATTGGTTTTCCATTCGTGCGAAGAGAAAGCTGCTGTTTTCTCATACACGTCCAATGTATTACAGGAAGTAATGAGAAAGATCGCCGCTATAAAAAAAATAATTGGTTTCATTGTTCAAAATTAACGGCAAAAATTTACAGAACATTCAGGACCTGTTCTTTTGCTTTTTCTAATTCATCTTTCATCAGCACCACACATTTTTGAATTTCAGAATCATTGGCTTTTGAACCAGTTGTATTGATCTCTCTGCCGAATTCCTGCAGGATAAAAGACAGTTTCTTTCCTTTGCTTTTTCCTTTTTCATCCAGCATGGTTCGAAAATAATCGCAATGATTTTTTAAACGTACCTGTTCCTCGCTGATATCTATTTTTTCAATATAAAAGATCAATTCCTGTTCCATTCGATTGGCATCATAGTTTTCCTTCCCTACATTTTCTTCTAATAATTTCACCAGATTATCTTTTATTTTTTCTCTTCTTCTCGGTTCTAAAGCAGTAATGGTTTTTTGATGAGATTCAATATTTACAACGCGGCTCAATAGATCGGCCTCCAAAGACTTTCCTTCTTCAATCCGATGTGTATTCAATTCGTTGATGGCATGCTTTAATACGGTTTGAAATTGTTTCCAATCATTTTCGCTCAGCATTTCTGTTGAATTAATCACTACTTCCGGCAATCGCAATACTGCGGCAAGTAGTTGATCCACATCGGCGTTCAATTCTGTTGCCACCTGAGCAACAGATTGATAGTATGCTTTCAACAGATCCGTATTGATCGTTACAGGTTTGGCTGTACCATTTTGCTTAATGCTCACAATGCATTCCACACTTCCGCGCTCCAGTCCCTCATTCAAAATATTTCTGATCTCAAATTCATACGGCTTCAGTAAAGCGGGTAATTGCAAACGCAGATCGAATTGTTTTCCGTTCAGAGATTTTACTTCTACTAAAAAAGTTTTATCACCCACTGTTTCTTCTGATCTTCCGTAACCTGTCATTGAATACAACATAGTATAATATTAATGTTTGCAAAGTAAGAAATGTTTCATATCTAATAAGATTCATTTCATTTGCAGCATTCGAATAGAAAGATATTACATGGCCTCTTAGTTGGCAAATGCATTGAGTGCAACAGTTGGTTTGCCTGAATTATCAAATGCCCCTAGTCCATATCCTTGCCAGTTATAGCTTTCAGGTTCCCAGTAAAAAACACCCAGTCCATTTGAAACGGACTTTACCTTACTGATCAGATCATTTAAGAAAGATTGACAAGTTGCCGGAGAATTAACATCCATGCCCACTTCGCAGATCATTACCGGTTTTCCGTAGCGGGCGATCATATCATTGATATTGGCAAGGCAATTTACATTATAGGTTGCC
>CAIKTE010000065.1 GCA_903830285.1 uncultured Chitinophagaceae bacterium
GTGACTGGAGTTCAGACGTGTGCTCTCCGATCTCTTGCCTGGAACACTAACATCAAAAACACTCAAACAATTATTATCGGCATTAGCAATGTATAAAGTTTTTTCATCAGTACTTAATGCTACACCATTACTTGTTGAACCACTTGGTGCATTAGGATATAACGCTGCATTTAATGTTTCAATAACTTTTTTTTGCGCAACATCTATAACAGAAACTGAATTATCATTAGCATTAGCAACAAATAAATATTTTCCATTCTTACTTAAAAATATTTCGTTGGGATTATCGCCTACAGCAATTTCACTGGCAATTTTATTACCTGCAACATCAAACACTAAAACTTTATCACCACCCCATGAACTGATGTACAATGTTTTTCTATCAGGTGAAAGCAAGCAGGCATAAGCTTCTGCGCCTAATGCAATTTTTTCATTTATTTTTTTTGTTTTCAAATCAATAATATACAAACTGTTATCTTCTTTTGTAACCACATATAATATTTTTTTTGCATCATCTATCTCAATACCTGCAGGTGAAATTTTTTCAGGCCATGGTTTGCCTAAAATAATACTATCTGCTACTTTTAATTTATTATCAACAATGGCATATTTCAAGATCATGTTATCATTGCTACCTGCTGCATATAGAGTCTTCTCATCAGCACTGAATTTTAATCCGTACCAGCTTTTTGCAATGACTATATTATCCAATTCAACTTGTTTAACAGCATCGATCAGTTGAATGGTTTGTTCACTTTGCCCGTTATTGGTAACCGCGATCAATTTCTTGCTTTTGCTTACGGCAATATTTAAAGGCAGGTCACCCAATTCAATACTTTTTCCAACAGGAGTTAAACTCCATCCATTGGGAAGATGTACTCTTATATTTTCTATTTCCTGTATAGTTTGAGACTGAGCGGCAACTACCGTAATTAATAAAATGAAGACAATAATCTTTCGCATGAAACTTAGTTTTTGTAAAGCTACTTCATCAGCAGGAAATAAGAAAGTTATTAAATGGTGAAGGGTGACAGACTAACCAAATGAATTGGACAGCTCTTTTAGAAATAAGATCCGCTGATTCGTATAAGCGTTACTATTATAAAACTCAATAAAGTCGTTCACAAAATCAACGTTTTTATCGCTCAGGTCCGGTCCCTGCGGATCATAATATGCACTATAATATGGGGACTGATCACCTTCCTGATAAGGCGGGTTACGCCATGTCATCAGGTAAGCTATATTTTTATCAGCTATGATCTGCTGAACCGTATTGGTCCACCAGCTGCTGTCATCAAAAAAATAATCAGCACCAAATTCTGTCAGTGCAGGGATCTTATGAAACTCGATCGCCAATTCATTGATCTCATCCATTTGTTGCCGCATCCTGCTGATGAAATTATTGCTATCGTAATTATAAGCATCTCCGATCTGACTTGTGTTGCATTGTGGATGATTGTTTTGCTGCTCCTGTGTATTCAGTCGCTGATACGCATCAAAACCTATGATATCGTATAAGCTTGGGTCAGGGATCATCGCCCTTACCCTGTCAAAAGTTTTTCCTGTATTCCCCTCAATAAAAAAATCGTTCATACAAAATGCATTCAGTAAATGCGATATTCCTTTATCATATAAATGTGAGATCGTAATTTCCCAAAGTTGCTGATAGTCGCTTGCTGTTGCATTCGTATCATTGATCTGATTCCACCAAAAGAAAGCAGCAAAATTCGTTACTTCATGATAGGGTCTGAAAATTACAGGAATAGGCATTCCGTTATCATCCAGCAAACAGCTGAAAAAGTTTACTGCTTTATCCAGCCAGCTTATCAGGTTTTTATTTGCACTGCTATTTGCAGTAACAACTTTAGCAAGTGCAGCAGGATCACTTAGATCATTATAATCCCCTTTGGTAGACGGATTTCTCATATGCCAGCATACTGTGTTGATGCCTCCGCTTTTATGGACTTTCCTGATCCATGCAATCACATCTTTTACCGGAATATTATTTCTAAGTTTGGCAGATGATTTACTGAGATCAATGGTTGCGGCATTAGCAATATCTTCTAAGCCGATCAGGTCCCATCCGTATAAACCGGGTGCATCGTTGTTATCTAATGCAATAGAAATATCTGTTAGATCTGAAGTCAGATCAATCGCATTTATATTAGTTGGTGATTTGCCACGCCAACCGCCATTACTTCTTCCATATGCCAGACTATCCTGATTTCCGAATACCAGCATATCCTGCTGATAAATTTTATTGAGTCTTGCATGTAAACTATCTGCTGCTGATTTTCCTGCGTCGATTTGTTGTTGTGTAAGGGTTGGCATTTTATTTCTATTTACTTGATAGTAATAGTAAAATACTTTTTATCCTTCGTTTTATTTTGATCTGTATATCCAATGTCGTTAAGTTAGGAATTCGATGTCATGTTGAGGCTCTCGAAACATGATTCCTGAAACGATATTTAGAATCACCTTTCGAGAACCTCAAGGTGACAGCTAGTTTTAATTGTTGACATGTCATGGTATCCAAAGCTGTCCTATAAACAGGAACAATCCTTTTCTTAATGACATTGCTATACCATTAATCTCCACTTATTTATCCTTAAAAAATGTCTCTCCTTTAATCAACCAAGAATATCCAAATGCATTTAAAGCGATCGTTTCAAATACAAAGGTTAACAGTTTGAAGTTCTTTACAAAAGATAATTCTGCGATCAGTGGAATGCTTGTCAAACCGATCACAGCAATACATACAAGTATGGTCCATCCGCAGATCCTGTAAATAAGATTACGTGTTTGTTTTTCTTTTGAAAATGTTTTAGCACTTGATGTTTTAGTAAATAATACTAAACAGAAATAAGCCAGTGCAAGAAATAATAAAGCGGCAGCAGCATAATGAATGATATTCCTTGTGCTGTTTTCTGCAATACATACATGTATACAATTACAAAGTTCCCCACTGATACCATCTTTTATATTGGTAGGACAAAAAGCTACCAATACTGCACAAACTGCGGCAAAGTTGGCTGTTATTCTATCCTCATCATTATACCCATTATAGGAAAATAGGAACAATCCAACTGCACAAAGTGTGCCTGTAAAATAAGTGCCCATTAATGTATAATAGTAATGGCTGATAGAATGCGGCAACTCGCAGTTTCTTTGCAAAAAATAATAACCTGTCAATAAGACCCAGGGTAATAAGACACCCAGCCAGCCAACCCATTTACGTAATTGCAGATAAGAGATCACATAACTACTTTCATCATTATTCAGGTTTTTATTGGTAGGCATGAGATCAAATTTTTGTGATTAAAAGTCCTTACTTTAAAACACTGAGATCTAAGTTACTGCAAGAAAGGAATAAGAGAAACAGTGCTCATAAGTAATGATTTCACTATCGTTAATGATAACGCTTGATAACAATCCAGCGTGTCTGATCAAGATAAATCCGCTGTTGCACAATTGATCATTTAGCAACAGCAGATTTTAATTGGATGATTTTTGTTACACCATTTTACCGAATTATTGCAGCAAACAATTCACTACTTTATCATATTGCTTCCTTCATGCAAAGCCTTCAATTGCTTTACCAGTAAAGCTTGTGTGAATTCTATTTGATCAATCAGGTTATGTACAAAGTGAAGTTCGGCAGGTGTTGTCCAACCCGGCCTACGGATAATATGGAACAAGTCATTATGTACGCCCAATGAACTCAATTTTTTATGCAGACTCTGCAGTTTGGGTTCAATAGTTTCGGCATGGGCATAGTTGATGGTTTTCATAAGTTTACATTTTTTCGCCTACTCTTTATTCCGTTTTCGGCATCCCGGGTGATTTTTTTAATAAGCATTTTACAAATCTTGTGAGGGAAAAATATCATCGCTGGGCAATGCTGCCGGCATTGATATTCTTCAGCACACCAATAACCCCAACAATTACAGAAACTGTTGCCAGTATATTGGTAAGCGGCGAGCCGCAGGCAATACAAACAACAATGATCCCGTGAGGTGTGAATAACAGCAGGTATGCCCCAATGATAATTGACCAAACCGATGTTAGAAGTGATAGGTTTTTCATAGAATATAATTTATACTGCCTACTCTTTGATCCCGTTTTCGGCTTCCCGGTATATAACACATAGTATCATTCCATTAAGGAATCATATTTGCGTGCGCTTTAATAAAATGGGGGATCGATTAGTTTCTGAGAATTTATTCCAGGCTAGCTGAGTGGATCTTATTATTCGGAGATAAAATTATAAAACCGGTATTTGTTGTGAAAGAGTGAAAACACGGTATTTTAAAAAGACACAAGTTTCAAGAAACAAGATTCAAGTATCAAGTTAATACCTGAAGAGAAATTTATTGGGCAATACTTCCACCTCTAATTCTTTGGCAAATAATAATTCACCGTCTACCTGAACGGGAACTACCGCATCGCATTGTATGGAAAATTTTTCTCCGAGACGATGAATAATAAAAGGCAGGTGTAGATGTTTTCCTTTTTCTATGATGGGTAAATATTTTAATCTTTTCAGAACGGGTAATTTTTTACAAAGCACCATATCTAATTTACCGTCATTCAGTTTTGCATGAGGTGCTACAAAGAATCCACCGCCTGCTCTGCTGGAATTATTGATCATGACCAGCAAAAATTTTTCGGTCCATTGTTCTCCATGAGCAGTAATGGTAAACAAGTGCTCTTTAAATGAAAACATATTTTTAATTACTTCGATCAGGTAACCGAAGTGCCCGCCGATAAAACGGATCGCTCCCATCGATTGCAGAACAGCTCCATCAAATCCTACACCCAAACAATTGATAAAAAGGGTATCATTGAATTTTCCGGCGTCAATATATTTGGGTTCACTGTTTAAAACAAGTTCGAATTGTTCTTTATTGGATATATCACCATACAATTTCCAGGCTAGATCATCACCTGTTCCTCCTTTAAAAAGAGCTAGAGGTAATGTACAATTGGGATAATGATTGATGAAATAGTTAATGGTACCATCGCCACCGATGATCCAGATATCGGAGAATCCTTCAAAAGAGGATGGCCATTGCTTTTTAAAAATGCAGCAAGCTATATTTTTTAATTCTAATTGTTGTGAAAGCCAGGCAGACAGTTGTCCGGATCTGCCTTTACCGGCAGAAGGGTTTTCTAGTATGGCAATGTTGGAGATCAGCATCGTTAGTTGGATGAAGAAAGCTAAAGCAATCGGTTCATAAAAACAAAAAACCCAACCAGAAATAAATCTGATTGGGTTTAAAAAATACGGCAGCTACCTACTCTCCCAGGGACAAGGCCCAAGTACCATCGGCCATGAGGGACTTAACTTCTCTGTTCGGAATGGGAAGA
>CAIKTE010000066.1 GCA_903830285.1 uncultured Chitinophagaceae bacterium
GGTACGAATGGGAGCTTAGTGCTGAATACTTTTAATAATAATTACTGGGATAAATATGATGGATATGATCTGAATAAGGATCAAATCGGCGATATACCTTATAGACCGGTGAGTATGTTCTCGATGATCGTAGAAAAAAATCCGCCTGCGATGATGTTATTTAGAAGTTTTATGACATCTCTGCTGGATAAAACCGAGAAAGTGATACCTAGTCTCACACCTGAGAATTTGAAAGATAATTTTCCGATGATGAAAAGACTGTTTTAAGATATTAAAAGAGCATTAGTAAAATAAAATTTGTTTATGATTATTGCGAGCAATGTATCGAAGCAATTTGGCAAATTAAAAGCCTTGGATAATGTTTCTGTTACCTGCAGAAAGGGAGAGTGTATTGCATTAATTGGCCCGAATGGAAGCGGTAAGACTACATTGATAAAAAGTATATTGGGAATGGTGGTACCCGATAGCGGCTTTATCACTTTTAACGAAAAAAATATTTTACACGACTGGAAATACCGTGAACAGATAGGCTATATGCCTCAGATTGGACGTTATCCTGATAATATGACGATCGGACATGTATTGGATATGATGAAAGATATACGCAGCAATTCGTTACAAACAGATGAAGATCTGATCAATGCATTTAAGTTGAATGAGTTAATGCATAAGAGAATGCGCACATTATCAGGAGGTACAACACAGAAAGTAAGTGCAGCATTGGCATTTTTATTTGATCCTGCAGTATTGATCCTGGATGAACCAACCGCCGGCTTAGATCCTGTTGCTTCAGAAATCTTCAAAGAGAAAATAATCACCGAAATGCAAAAGGGGAAACTGGTGCTGATCACATCGCATGTATTAAGTGATCTGGATGACCTGATCACCCAGGTTATTTATATGCAGGACGGGCAACTTAGATTTCATAAGACGATTGAGGAACTACGCAATGATACAGGGGAAGAAAAATTATCAAAAGCCATTGCAAACGTTATGATCAAAAATTAATCATGAAAAAAATCATCAAATATGTAATGACCGATATTCTCCGTAACAGGATCGTATTGGTTTACACTGTTTTTCTATTAATTACTTCTTTTAGTGTATTTAGCCTGGAAGATAATAACAGCAAGGGATTATTAAGTTTATTGAATGTTATTTTGATCGTTGTACCATTGGTAAGTATTATTTTTTCTACCATTTATGTTTACAATAGTGCGGAGTTTATAGAACTGTTGGTTAGTCAGCCATTGAAAAGAAAATCTATCTGGCTGAGCTTGTTCACGGGTTTGGCATCTTCATTAGCATTTGCTTTTTTGATAGGCGCTGGAATCCCGATTTTATTGTATCAAACAAATACGATTGGCTTTATGATGATTGCTATAGGGGTTCTCTTGAGCGTCATTTTTGTTGCCATTGCAATGCTGGCAGCTGTTCAAACAAGAGACAAAGCAAAAGGCATTGGTATTGCTATTTTGTTGTGGCTATATTTTTCTTTATTATTTGACGGGTTGGTCTTATTTCTCTTGTTTCAGTTTGCAGATTATCCTTTAGAAAAACCAATGATTGCTATAAGTGCACTAAACCCTATTGATCTCGGCAGAATTTTAATACTGTTACAATTGGATGTGTCGGCAATGATGGGTTATACCGGCGCGATATTCAAAGATTTTTTTGGAACATATATCGGGGGGATATTTTCA
>CAIKTE010000067.1 GCA_903830285.1 uncultured Chitinophagaceae bacterium
CTGTTGTCGAATATTTCAGGCGATGAAGAAAGCGGTAGTTTCAACAATCCGTTTTCATCGGGCTTCAATAATCCCAACATGCATTCCCCAACAGCAGCACACCATGGATACGCTTTCTCCCGGAGGAACAGATCATCTGCAGTATATAACCAATGCAGATAAAAAAGATGTGCGCTCCATGCACTCATGGTAGGAGACATACTATACTGTCCCCATCCGCCAAGAGGTTGACCGGCAAAGGACATGATACCCGGACATGCCAATCCTTTTGTTCCATAAAAGTCTTTTGCAAAATCTTCAAATAGTTTTTTTCTATCCCATAAAAAGTTAAGATAAGATACCCCTTCATTAAATCTACCTGCTTCCTGATAGGCCATATAGGTCATCTGTGTATTCAGATCATTATGATAATCTCCTTTCCAGGGTGGCAGACTTCCATTATCTGCTGTCCACACACCTTGTAATGGCATGGGCGGCGCATCATTGTGGGAAGCAGCCCCATAAAAATATTGCACCAGATCATATTGTTTTTGAACAGCTGTGTCAGGGATATTGACTGATGATCGTTGCCAGAAAACTTTCCACCATTCAGTATGTGTTTTAAAGATAGCAGCATACCCCTGTTGTATTGCTTCATTGCATCGTTTACTCGCCAATGCCAAAAAATCCTTTGTATCATTAGTAGAACTGATGGTTATAGCGAGTAAGGTTTCCAAAGCAGTTTTTCTTGTTTGCACATATACACAATATTGTAAACCGTCTGCAGCAGTTTGAATATACCATTGCGCATGATCTGATCGTCCTTTTTCTGCTTCCGGATAGCCCAATTTATTTACTAAAGCAACATTATTTGTTTCCTTTTTCCCAAAACTGTTTATTCTGTATACATCCATAGTACTCAACAGATTCACAGAGTCAGGAACTGATCCCTGTATTGATAATAGTATTACCGGTTTAACAGCACTATACATCACTTTGATCTTACTGTTAGAATTAAAATAAGCAAAGCCTTCTGCAGTAGAAAGATTGAGTTCGAATCGTTTTACTATTTCTGTAACAGGTAATTTAATTTCTATTCTGCCTGCCGGCAATTTGGTTGGGCTTGTACCTCTGTAACGTTGATCCCACCACTGTTTAACAGTATCAGGTTTATTTTGTGCTATAAACTCTGCCGCTTTTTGAAACGTAAACTTTTTCCACCATTCTTTGTCCCCATAAGTCCTTTCATCCCAGAGATCGCCTCTGTCAAGCGATAAGCGGATCGTATTATTATCACCCCATAATAACCCACCCATTAATCCATTGCCTAATGGGATCGCTTCGTCCCATTTATCAATGGGCGCCTGCAAAACAAGATTATATGCTGGATCAGGCAACAGTGGTAAAACTGTTTTTTGCGCAGTGGCTGAAAATATATTTGCACTTACTATACATAAGAAAAAATATTTTGCACTTTTCATTCTTCTATTTTTAATGAAGCTTTATTTAATAAGCAGGATCATTTTAAAGGACAGTGATTCATTAATTTATTTCTGATAGTTAATGATCTCATTTTTACCTTTTAATCTGAATTCTATTTTTGCATCAGCTTCAGATTCTGAATTATCGAAACTGCAGTCAAAGTTGATGCTTTGCTTTCCTTTATTTATAATGAATAAAGCAGGATCAATTATTTTCTCATCCAATTTATTCCAGTTCTTGTCATAAACGATCAGGGTTTTTCCATTGGTGAACTTTAGGGTCTGACCCTTTTTTAAAACAATGGGCAATTGTATCTTTTTATACTGATTGAGTTCGATTGTTATATTAGAAATATCATCTGCTTCGGCTGTAATCATGAAACTCAGTATCTGTTCATCAGCAAAATTCTCAAATTCAAATGTGGAATACAATGGTTCGCCGGGCTGACGATCCTTTTTAAAATGTTTGAATTTGTTTGAATATACCTGATAAAGGTTTAATGATTTATCAGATCGCTGTTCTAGATGAAATTCTGCTGAAACATCCTGCAATCTTTTTTCCTGATCTTTAGAAAATAAAGCTTTCAATCTTGCCTGCTCCCATAGTTTTAATATTGAAAATATCTCATCAGAACTCCCGTTTTTTTGAATGGAATTGAAGTCTGTAACAAATGCAAAGCCTGCATTATAACCTGCCGATCTAGCCATCAGCCACTCTGCATCTTCTATGGTTGTAGAAGCTGTCATTTTAAACCA
>CAIKTE010000068.1 GCA_903830285.1 uncultured Chitinophagaceae bacterium
ATAAAAATACACCTTTCGTAAAGCCAACTCGTTCTTCTTCAATAAATACTCTATATTATCTAAAGAGGAGCAATTTCTGTTAGGCTTTTTATCATCTTCTGCCTTTAATTTGAAGGCCAATTTTTCGGACTTTGTAATACTCCTTTTTTAAAGTTTAGTACTTAAATAAATAAAATACTAATTATTTTAGTAATATTGTCATGTGGAATGGGTTATGAAAATCATATTTGATCGAAAAGTTTATCACTACAATGCGATACTTATTCAGCACTCTCGCCAACTAGAGCATATCCGAGTTATGGCGCATAATAAAACGCTATGTTTTCAATCAAACAGGCCTTTGTTATTGTCCAAAGGCTTAAAGCATCGAAAGATTGATTTAAAACTGATTGAGGGAACCATTAGTAACGCTTATTTTTTGGATCTGCTGATCAAGTCAATTGAGGAAAAGTTACGCTAGTCTGCTAGTCCCTGTAAATTGTTTTCAATTCCTTGTCAATCTCAAAGGAATCCTTTTTAACGACATCCATTAATCCTAACCTACCCTGGAATAATGCTTTTTCAAGGGCAAATTCCCGGTAACGATTCAAATACCCTCCCTCTAATGCAATGGCAGTTTCGCTACCAATTTCATGCACGATCCTCTTAACCCAAAAATGATGTACATCCATCACTACGTTTACAAAAAAGAAACTGAAAGACTCAAATTCCCTTGGCAGTAATGGTACAGCAACGGAAAAATTACAAGCACGATCAAAGTATCTCATATATAAAGTCACTTTCAGGCCCCCCTGCTGGAATAGATCAGGACTTTGTTCATTCAGTTCAAAGATGGCTGTGTATATCTGCTTAATCCATCTACCAAGCTTAACGGAGTCACTATTAACTTCTGCAGCCATCTTTTTTAAGGATACCTTTTCCTGGGAGTCATTGTAGAAATTTTTCTCCAAAAGCCATCTCAAAAACTCAGTATAGGATTTAGCCTCAGTATTATCCAACAAGATTTTTGAATAGGCAGGCAATGAACTAAGACAATTAAACACATCATGAGTGGAAGCCTCAGAAATCGATAGCTTCATATCCTTGGTTGTGGTCATAACAAATGTTTTATTTTATTGGTTGATTTTTAAAAATTTCTCGATTTATGATAGTATTAGACGAAAGTTTTCGGTCTGAAGAGCAATAACTTCTTTTGAGTCAAATTGAAGTTGAAAGAGCCATTAGCTTTAACCACAGATATACTTCATTAATTGCTGCGTTGCAATCTGCAATCGTATACGACCATTCCCTGCCCTATCTGTATTTATTAAAGTTACTGTTGTGTTTAGAATGATTTGATGATATTTCTGATAAATAATTACCTTAGCGAAAGAATTTGACAGAAAGTGATAGAAGATTGAGAAAAAGTGGGGTTTGTTCACCGGGAGTTCACCCAAAGTAAAATTCATTTATATTGTTTATTGATTTACAGTGTATTAGATGATAAGAAGTTAGATCCAATCCGGATCACTAAACGAAGTCTTCATGGCTTCGTTTTTGTTTTCAGTACTTTCGTTACTCAAATTAGTATCACCTTTTTATGGATGTAAAAATTGAATCTAGCTGGAAAGAAGCATTGAGTCAGGAATTTAGTAAGCCTTACTTCTTACAGATCGTTTTACATCTTAAGACCGAAAGAGAAACAGGTATGGTCATTTATCCTGCAGGTTCACTCATTTTCAACGCTTTTGAAAAAACGCCTTTCGATAAAGTAAAAGTGGTCATTCTAGGGCAGGATCCTTATCATGGCCCCAAACAGGCAATGGGATTAAGTTTCAGTGTTCCGGATGGCATTCCACCTCCGCCATCACTGGTTAATATCTATAAAGAATTAAATAATGATATTGGGATGACAATTCCAACAACAGGTAATCTAACCAAATGGGCAGAGCAGGGTGTTTTATTATTGAATGCTGTTTTAACTGTAAGGGCAAATGACCCGGCAAGTCATTCTAAAATTGGATGGATGGAATTTACCAATGCAGTGATAAAAAAGATATCCGATGAAAAGAAATCTGTTGTTTTTTTGTTGTGGGGTAAATTTGCGCAGGAAAAGCAAGCGTTGATCGATGAAACAAAACATTATGTATTGAAAGCAGCACACCCCTCACCTTTCAGTGCATTTAATGGTTTCTTCGGATGTAAACATTTCAGCAAAACCAATGAACTGTTAATGAAGCAGGGATTGGATCCGATTAATTGGTCAATTTAAAATAGCATAGCATGAAAATATTTAAAGAAATTTTTGGTCGTATCTGGGCTTTATGG
>CAIKTE010000069.1 GCA_903830285.1 uncultured Chitinophagaceae bacterium
ATAAATGCTGCAAGGAAAACATCTCTCTTATAACTAACTTTTATGTTAAATGGCACACATTGATTTTCAATGTTTTATATTTTCTCCCTCCCGCACTGGAGTATTAACAGCGAAGGGTTAAGCGATTAACATAAATTTTCTTCTATGCACTAACTAAGCAAACTTCTGTTATACATTATGCCCTATAAAAAAACCACCCTATTAGATTAGAGTGGTTTTTTATTTTACGTATCTAGTTGTATTTATTTTTCTTTCTCTGCCTGATCATGCATACCATCATAAAACTTGAACTTCACATCCAGAGCGTCAAATCCTTTTGGATCCTTGCCTCTTAACCTATCGCGTTTGTACTGATAGAGATTGGCCAGAAAGTCAATTGATTTAGTATAAGAACTTTTCTCGTAACTGGCTTTAGGGTGTTTGTCCTTTAAAAGATTAAATGATTTTTCCAGCCATAAGATGGAAGAATCTACAGAAGCCTGCATGGGAATATCTACTGCAGCGATGTCTTTTTTAACCGGATCAGTCAGTTCTTTGTACTTCGCTTCAATAGCAGCTTTCTTTTTAGGGTCTTTCTCAACCGGTTTCTTTGCATTGATATCCTGTAATGATTTGATGAAAGCTCTCACTCTATCGTCGTAAATATTGAAATCATTATAATGGATCACACCGGCATTAAAAGCGGCAATGGCATTGGTTTCGTCTTTCTGAAAGGCTTTTTTGAATGCATCTCTGCCTTTTGCCTGATAACTTGCCAGTTTTGTACTATCCATGCCTTCTTTGTCTTCTTTTGACAGATTCACAAACATATCTCCAAAATGTAGGTATTTCAGAGCAGTTAAAGTGCCGGCAGCATCTTCTCTGTCATATAAGGCTGTTTTGCCTGCCAGGTTATAATACTTGCTAATGAAATCGATCTCATATTCGAACCAGTTTTCTTTTGGATACACTTCCTGGGCAACCGGATAATATTTAAAGAACCCTGCAGAATCTTTCTTATCGCTGTTGGTTACCAAGATGAAGCGATAAATATCAATATAGCTGTCACCCGGAATTTTATTATCTACTAATCTGGAATAATAATGATATGCAACATCCAGCTTTTTGGCATTTTGTGCAGAATAGCCTGCATATAAAATAGAAGTTGTATCAAAAGCCATGGTGTTAGTACTCCATTTGTTCTGGAAGATCACATCACTGTATTCTACTGAATATTTAAAAAAGTAGAGAGATGAATCCCAATTCTTAGAATTGAATGTTCTGATCCCCTGATTAAATGAAGTGGAATACAAATCAAATACGGCATCCTGACCACCTAGGTCCTTGGCAAGTTTCAAAGTGGGATCCAACGCTACATATTTTGTAAAAGCTTCACTTGCAATAGTTTCTGAACCCGGATATTTGGCCCTGAACTTATCATCCTTATATAATCCGGCGTATATTTTTGACTTCCATATCCAATAATCGGGTTTAGCCAATGCTTTTGGATCAGTGGCAAATTTGTCGATCTCCGTTTTAGAATCTTCAACATGCCCTATTATAGAGGCATTTTTCACTTTTGTAAAGTCCTGTGCCTTCACAAAAAAACAGAGGCCGGCAAATGCTGCAAGCAAGAAAAGCTTTTTCATAAATAAAATTTAGTTATTGATTATCAGTTGGGTTAATTGTGTTATCTATATTTTTATCATCATTATTTGCTGCTGGATCTTCGTTTGATTCAGGGTCTATTTCTGTAATTTCCTCTACATCCTGTTCCTCAATCTTAGAAATAGCTGCAATATGATCATCCTCATCCAAACGAATCAAAATTACCCCTTGTGTTGCTCTGCCAGATTCTTTAATGGTTGCGATCGGTGTACGCAATGTAATGCCGGATTCGCAGGTAATGATCAGATCTTCCTTCTCACTCACATCCAAAATACCTACCAATTTTCCTGTTTTCTCAGTTACATTAATTGTCTTTACGCCCTTACCGCCACGATTGGTGATGCGATAGACATCTTCTCCATCTGAATCAATTAACGGCGTACGCTTTCCAAATCCTTTTTCACTAACCACCAAAACAGTTTTGGATCTGTCTTCGCGATTGATACAGATCATCCCGATCACTTCATCTTTTTCATTGTCCACTTCGATACCCGCAACCCCTATTGCACCTCTTCCTGTTGCACGAACTTTTTCTTCAGGGAAACGTATCGCTCTGCCGCTTTTTACAGCCATCATCACTTCATTGTTCCCGTCTGTCATTTTCGCTTCCAGGAGTTGATCGCCTTCATTGATGGTGATGGCATTGATACCATTGGCTCTCGGGCGACTGAAATCTTCCAGATATGTTTTCTTGATGATCCCTTTCTTCGTACACAAAACTATGTAATGATTTTGTACAAATTCTTTATCGTCCAGATTCTTGACATCAATAATGGCTCTTACTTTATCATCCGGAGGAATTTGTATCAGATTCTGAATGGCTCTGCCCTTTCCTTGTTTCTCTCCGTCGGGTATTTCGTAAACCTTTAACCAGAAGCATCGGCCCTTTTCTGTAAAGAACAACATGGTATGATGCGTTGATGCAACAAACAAATGTTCTACATAATCCTCTTCTCTTGTTTTGCTGCCAATGGCACCTCTTCCACCTCTGCGCTGCTGACGATATTCTGATGCAGGTGTTCTTTTGATATATCCTAAATGTGAAATGGTGATCACCACATCTTCATCTTCGATCAGGTCCTCAATACGCATTTCATCTGCCAGGTATTGGATCTCTGTTTTTCTTGCATCACCGAATTTCTCTTTAACTTCCAGTAACTCTGTTTTGATGAGTTCGTAACGTAATGGCTCACTTGCCAATAATTCCTGTAAATGTGCAATGGTGATCACGATCTCCTTGAATTCTGCAACAATCTTATCACGTTCCATTCCGGTTAAACGCTGTAAACGTAATTCCAGTATGGCTTTGGTTTGCACATCAGATAATCCTTCTTCCTGATTATAGATGCTTGCATGAACATCGGCAAATAACTCTTCCCGTAAATACCACTTAGATTCTCTGCTGGCTTTTTGCAGTGCTTCTTTGGCTTCATCGGGTGTTCTGCTGGCACGGATCAAACTGATCACTTCATCCAGATGATCCAATGCTTTGAGATAGCCTTCTAAAATATGTGCTTTCTCCTGTGCTTTACGTAATTCAAATTTTGCACGGCGAATCACCACATCCATTCTGAATTCCACAAACTCTGTGATCAGGTCTTTCAGATTCAGGATCTTTGGACGCCCCTTGCTTAATGCAACATTATTGATACCATAACTGGTTTGCAGTTCGGTGTATTTATAGATCTGATTGATGATCACCTGCGCTACCACATCTCTTTTCAGATCGATCACAATTCTTGTTCCTTCTCGGTTATTACTTTCATTATTTACATGTGCAATGCCTTCGATGGTCTTGGCATTCACCAACTGACCGATCTTATCCGTGAGCATATCCCTGTTCACCTGATAAGGCACTTCTGTAATAACGATTTGTTCTCTGCCGCTTGGCTTTGTATCCACATGACATTTGCCGCGTAATACCAATCTTCCTCTTCCGGTCAACAATGCTTGCTTCACTCCTTCCATTCCGTATATGATACCACCGGTAGGAAAATCGGGTGCTTTTACAATCTTTATTAATTCTTCGATCGTGATCTCGTGATTATCGATATAAGCTATACAGCCATCCACTACTTCACTCAAATTATGAGGCATCATATTGGTAGCCATACCCACTGCGATACCTGAAGAACCATTCACCAATAATTGAGGGATCCTTGTTGGAAGAACACTGGGTTCTTTTAAAGAATCATCAAAGTTGAATTGAAAATCTACGGTCTCCTTTTCTATATCATCCAGCATGGCTTCGGCCAGACGCTGTAAACGAACTTCCGTATAACGCATGGCAGCCGGTGGATCACCATCCTGATTACCAAAGTTACCCTGACCATCAACCAGCATATATCGCATGGTCCATTCCTGTGCCATACGAACCACAGTATCATAAATGGATGCATCACCATGGGGATGGTATTTACCCATTACTTCCCCAACAATACGTGCAGATTTTTTATAGGCTTTACCACTATTATTGCCCAATTCATTCATCGCATATAATACGCGGCGGTGAACAGGTTTAAAGCCATCTCTTACATCAGGTAATGCACG
Organism: uncultured Chitinophagaceae bacterium; assembly: GCA_903830285.1. Taxonomy (GTDB): domain Bacteria; phylum Bacteroidota; class Bacteroidia; order Chitinophagales; family Chitinophagaceae; genus CAIQDX01. The sequence goes on from CAIKTE010000069.1 coordinate 4,198, forward strand.
ACCAACGATCACCGACATTGAATAATCAATGTAGGCGGTCTTCATTTGTTCTTCAATATTTACCTGTATGATGCGATCATTATCGCTTGTTTTTTCCGGTAGCAAATTTTCTTCCATGTATCTTTTCTAAACAGAATTTTTTGAGTAATTATGAGTCTATTTCCACCCCTTTTTATGAGGCTTGCGAAGATAGCTTTTTACACCCGTAAAAAGCATTTAAAAGCATTGTTTTTTCAATGGTTTTATCCACAGATGTGAAGTAGACCAAAAGCCGGTTTTATTGCTACAAAAGCCTGATTTTCATGCCCTATTCCTGAATCTAATGCCATGCAGTAAAACTCGCAGGGCAGATCTTTCTTTGCTGTTCTAATTTTGCCTTCAACAATCCCCGAACAAGTATATTTGAAGCATGAAACAAATCCTTCTTTTGGGTGCAGGTAAATCTGCTACGGTATTGATCGATTATTTAAAGATGATCGCCTCAGAAAACAAATGGAAAGTAAGGGTTGCTGATCATGATCTGTCTGTTGCAACTTCAAAAGTTGGAAGGCACGAATTAGTTACAGCTGTTCAATTGAATATTCAGGATGAAGCGGAACGGAAATTGTTAATTGAAGAAGCAGATATCGTTATATCAATGCTGCCGGCAACGCTTCATTATTTAGTGGCATTGGATTGCATCGAATACAACAAACATTTACTCACTGCCTCTTATGTTGATGCTAAAATCAAAGAAGAAGCATCCATCATTCAGAATAAGGGATTGATCTTTTTATGTGAAATGGGTTTAGATCCCGGCATTGATCATATGAGTGCCATGCACCTCATCCATAAAATTAAAAACGAATCAGGCAGGATCATTTCTTTCAAATCTCACTGTGGCGGTTTGGTGGCGCCTGAAAATGACAATAATCCCTGGCATTACAAGATCAGCTGGAATCCACGGAATGTTGTATTGGCAGGAAAAGCAGGTGCAGTATACAAAGAACAGCATGCTATCATTGAGAAAAAATATGAAGCATTGTTTGATCAATGCAGCAGGATCAAAATAAATAATATTGGAGAACTTGCCTATTATCCGAACAGGGATTCTTTAAGTTATATTCCTTTATACGGATTAGAAGAAGCGGAAACCTTTGTACGCACTACATTGAGGTACCCTTCCTTTTGTGAGGGATGGAAATATATCGTTGACCTGAAACTTACTGATGTAGAAAATAAACGGCAAACTAACCACATCAGTTTTTCTCAATTCTTTCAACAATATTTTATTGAACATCAATTACTGGGAATATTAGATGAGGCCATGAAAAACGAAAGCATCGCTATTCAGTTAAAATACCTGGGACTGTTTGATGAAGACCTGATCAACAAAAATGAATGTTCCGTTGCCGATGTATTGCAAGTTTTATTGGAAAAGAAATTAGCGTTGCAAAATGATGATAAAGACCTGATCGTAATGCTCCACGAAATTGAATATGAGATCAAGGGTGTAATGAAATCCGTTCAAAGCAGCCTGGTTGTAAAAGGAGATGATCCTATAAGAACAGCCATGGCTAAAACAGTTGGACTTCCACTGGGAATTGCTGCAAAACTGATATTACAAGGCGATATAAAAGAAACAGGTTTACATATTCCTATCATCCCAACTATTTATGAACCTGTCCTGGATGAATTGAAAAAGTTTGGAATTGAATTTGTGGAAACAGCTATTAGCCATTAGCTAATAGCTAGCAGCTAACAGCTTTCTTCAATTATAATTCTCTGATCCAAATATTCCTGAAACTTAAGGGTTCGCTTTTATCACCATGGGCCTGCAATTTTATCGGGCAAGGGCCATGCATTTTATAATATGGGGCACCTATATATCGTGTTTCACCTTTTAATTCAACATTGTTTTGTATCAAAACCTGATTATGAAACACTGTAACTCTTGCGGGAGATCTTACCGTACTATCCTCATTAAAACGAGGTGCTGTCCATATGATATCATAGGCCTGCCATTCGCCCGGTTTGCGTGAAGCGTTCACCAATGGCGGAAATTGTTTGTAGATACTTCCTGCCTGTCCGTTCACATAGGTTTCATTTTGATACGAATCCAATATCTGTAATTCATAACCCGCATCACCGCCGCCTGTTGATGCTAAAAATATTCCGCTATTCCCTCTTGCTTGTCCGCTGCCCATAATATTTGCAGGCACTCTCCATTCAATATGCAATTGATAATCCGTGAATGATCTTTTTGTTTGAATATTTCCGGTGGTCTTATCAACGGTGAATATGCCGTCTTCCACTTTCCATTTTGCATTTGTTTTAAGATTGTTGGTACTTACCCACTCATCTAAATTACTGCCATCAAATAATACAATAGCATCTGATGCAGGCCCTGTTCCATTTGCTGCAGGGGTAATTATTTTTGGAACAGGTGTCCATACTTCCGTTTTTGCAGGAGAATCTGCCGGGTTCGTTTTTTGTGCAGCGCAAAAACTGAACATGGCTATTGCTAAAAAGCTAAGTTTGATCTTTTTATTCATGGTGGTGTTTTTTTAGAATTTGGGTAATTGGTAACCGTTATGATAAGCTTTCGTATAATATTGTTGATTGATCGAATGATCGGTGAATTGATGTTCGATATGATTCCAATTTAATTTTTGCCCGCTCCGGTAACTGATATTCCCCATTTGTGCAACAGTAGCTACCTGGGATGCGTCCTGAATAGAACAATGCAGATCATTTTTATTACCTGATCGAATGACTTCCACAAAATTTTTCATGTGCAGTTATACCCCTTCATCCATTACTTTTTCTAACGGTTTCACCACTTTATGTTTGCTTTGTCTTTCTTCGATCACTTCCCATCCATTCCTGTTTAAGATCAATGTTCCGTTGTTGCCGATATACGCAATGCCATGATCTCTGCCGTAAGAACCATTGTCAATTCCCATGGCATGATCCCACACTAAATTAAATCCATCAAATTCATACAATGCAGTTAAGGTATCAGGTGTTTCTTCAGCATAATCAGGGTAGGCAAATTTTCCGCCCAATGCAGCAATAGTCTTAGGATAACTGGCTTTCATTCCTAATAAACCATAGTCCAACAAATGCACGCCCCAGTCGGTCATTAATCCGCCTGCATAATCCCAAAACCATCGGAAATCAAAATGAAAACGACTTGCATTAAAATTTCGAATTTGCGAAGGGCCTAGCCATTGCTTGTAATCAATTCCCGGTGGAACAGCGCTGTCGGGCACAACAGGCTTGGGTTTCATCCATCCCTGATAACACCAAACCTTTACTGTTCTTATATTTCCCAACTGACCAGTTGCAATAAAATCAACTGCATTTTTAAAATGTTGCTGGCTGCGTTGCCACTGCCCAACCTGCACAATGCTGTTGGATTTTTGCTGTGCTTTGATCATGGTATCGCATTCTCCGATGCTGTTTCCGCATGGCTTTTCAACATACACATGTTTCCCAGCAGCACAGGCATCTGCCATGATCAATGCATGCCAATGATCGGGTGTGCCGATGATCACAGCATCGATATCTTTTTGTTCTAATAATTTTTTGTAGTTGTCATAGGTCTTTACTTTGGAAGCATCGATGTTAAGTGAAGCCAGTTCCTTCATTCTTTTGGCCAGCACGTTTGCATCAACATCACATAAAGCAACGAGATTAACAGATTGTTGCCGAAGCAGGTTTACCGTATCTGTCCAACCCATTCCGTTAATACCGATCGCAGCAATATTGATTTGATCGGAAGCTGCAGTAGCTTTAATTAAAGAAGCGAATGTTTGAGATGTCAATAAAGTTCCAGCTAAAGCAAATGAACTTTGCTGAATAAACTTTCTGCGCGCTATCATTGGCAAGATTTGCTATGAAAGTATAAAAAACAAATGATTTTGAACTTGATTATTTTCAATTCAGCAGTGAACTTTTTTGTTATGAAGAATCAGTTTCTATCTGATATTAAATCCATCTAAGGATGTATTTTAATAAAATCCCTGACCGAATTGAACTGAAAATGGGATTACAGAATTTATCTTCCTGTTATGAGATTCTGCTGGAATCCATTTCGGAGATTGAGTGATAGCTCTTAATGCTTCTTTATCAAAAACCGGATGAAATGGAACTATAACTTCAGCATCTATAATTTTTCCAGTTTCATCAATGGTAGCTTCCACTACAACAACTATATGATCGCTGTTCAGAATGCTTACTCTTTCCGGGAAATGGAGGTTTTTGGTGATGTAATTATTCCATCCTTTATTTCCTCCCGGAAAAGCAGGTTCTTTTATTATGAGAGCCGTGTCATTTTGAGGCAATCCATTTTCGTTATAATATTGAAAACTTTTCAATGTATCATCATATAATTCTACAGAACTTGGTTTTCCATTTTTATGATAATAAATCCATTTCCCGAATTTCTTGAAATCTTTGTATTTCCCGGCTTCAGAAGGCAAACCATTATCAAACCAAGCTACATAAGTTCCATTGCCATCATCATCAATATTTAATGAATCTTTTGAATATCCGTTTTTGTACCATGACATCGATATCCCCGAATATTTTCCGTTTGTATAGCTAAGAGAATCTTTCAATAAGCCATTCGAAAACCATTCAAGCCAAAGGCCATCTTTATTTCCGTGCTTATATTTCCCAAATCTTTTCAATTCACCTTGCGGATAATACCATCTGAAAACTCCATTTGAGATTTTATTTTCTTTGTCCTCATATAAACCAATCATTTGTAAATTTCTTTTTCCTGATTGCAAAAAAAAGTCTTGTCTGTACCAGCCTGAATCTGTATTTACTGCATGTGAAAAGAAACTTGCATCATCAGCTATCGGAGTTCCTTCCCAATTATATTTGTAATAAGCGTCAATGAATTTTTGACTAAAAGTTTTGCTGTTCAACAAAATAGATACTGAAAACCAAAATGAAAATATTGCTATCCTTTTCATGTGAGTGTGATCTTAAAAAACGAATTGATTATTTCTTTTTCCTTTTATCTTTCTTTTTGAAATTAGTTTCTTCCGTTTCCGCTTCATTACCGCCTCCGTTAATTACCCATTCATAATCCAGTTGACGTTTTTCCAGATTAGCTGCCACTACTTTTATCCAAACCTTATCTCCCATCTTAAATTGCCTTCCGCTTCTTCTTCCCACTAAACAATAATCACTTTCCACCAATCTGAATTCATCATAATCACTCAAACTAACAACGGTCACCAGTCCTTCGCATTTATGTTCAACGGTTTCCACCCAGAAACCAAAATTGGCAACACCACTTACTACACCTTCAAATACTTCACCCAAATGCCCTTTCAGGAATTCAACCTGTTTGTATTTATTGCCTGCACGTTCACATTCCATCGCCGCTCTTTCTCTTTCGCTGCAATGCTTACACTTCTCTTCCATCTTTTTATCAATGATGGGTTTGCCTTCCAAAACAGATTGTAATACACGATGCACCATCACATCGGGATAACGACGAATGGGTGAAGTGAAATGACAATAATATTCGAATGCTAATCCATAGTGGCCAATATTATCGGTGGTATAAACAGCTTTGGCCATTGTTCTGATACCCAGTTGTTCCAATACATGTTGCTCAGGTTTACCCTTCGCATCGGCCAGCATCTGATTAAAACTATGTGCTATTTTCTCCGGGGACGAAATATCAAATTTATGCCCATACTTTTTTGCATAGATAATGAAGGGAGCTAATTTATCTTCATTCGGCTGGTCATGTACACGATAAGGAAATGGGATCTCTTTTTGATTGATCTTGATTTTTCCGATATCAGTTGCCACTGTTTTATTGGCCATCAACATGAACTCTTCGATTAGTTGATGCGCTTCTTTACTTTCTTTCACTACGATACCAATGGGTGCACCCTTTTCATCTAATTTAAAACGCACTTCCTGCGAAGAAAAATTAATGGCACCCTTACTGAAACGTTGTTTGCGTAACCGTTGTGCAATATCATTCAATAAAAAGATCTCTTCTTTGTACTGTCCTTCCTTTTCTTCAATGATCTGCTGCACGTCTTCATATGTATATCTGTGATCTGAATGGATCACAGTCTTTCCTAACCAATGTTCTTTTACTTCTCCTTTACTGTTCATTTGAAAAATAGCAGAGAAAGTAAACTTGTCTTCTTTAGGACGAAGTGAACATAATTCATTGGATATCTTTTCAGGCAACATTGGATTTACTCTGTCAGGCAAATAAACAGATGTGGCACGCTTGTATCCTTCTTCATCCAATATTGTATCAGGATGTACATAATAACTCACATCGGCAATATGCACACCTATCTCATAGAGATCATTCTTTAATTTTTGAATACTGATGGCATCATCAAAATCCTTTGCATCAACAGGATCGATGGTGAACGTGAGTATCTTTCTGCAATCCTTTCTTTTTTTGATCTCTTCCGGATCCAATACCACCGGAAGTTTCATGGCTTCCTGCAATACTGCAGAATCAAATGAGAGCGGGAAACCAGCTTCGGCCAGAATACCCTTCATAGATGCATCATTCTCATCTTCGGGCTTCATGATACTGATGATCTCTCCCACCGGTTTCTTATCTCCTTTTTCCCATTGAACCAATCTGGCAACAACACGTTCTTTATTTTTTGCGCCTTTTAATTTATTCAATGGAATGAACAGGTCAGGCATAGGTTTATCTGTATCAGGAATAAAGAAAGCAAAATTTGTTCCCAATTGAAGATGGCCTGTAAACTCTGTTTGCTTACGGGTGATCACTTCAGTAATCCTTCCTTCTTTTTTTCTGGTACCTGCATTTTCTTTGATCACTTTTACACGCACTGTATCACCATGCAAGGCAGTATTAAAATCGCCCTGACGAACCAAGATGTCTCCACTCCCGTCGCTGATCACAACATAACCGATACCGCTTCTGGTTACTTCCAACTGGCCTTTCACTGCAGTGGCTTGTGCATGTTTATGCGGATGCTGTTTTGTTTTTTTGCTTTTGCTCATGTGGTAGGATTAATTTGAAAGTTCCTGATAAAAGAAATAACTGCTTCATTAAATTGTCCAGCTTCTTCAAACAAAAATTGATGTCTTATCGGGATCACAAATAAAGGCAGGTCTTTTAATTCATCTCTGAATTTTGTTAAACGCACTGCATCTTTTTCTGTGGTGAGTATAAACTTGTTTTCTGCATCAATATCCTGAAAGGTTTCTTTGATCTCATTTAGGTCATCTATTGAAAAGATATGATGATCGGGATAATCTTTCTGATAATACGTGCTGGCATTATGTAACAGATATTCTTTTAAAGGCTTAGGATTGGCTATTCCGCATACCAACAAAATTTCATCCTCCTGCGTTACTTTTCTTTGTATGGATGAATTGATATGATAAGGTATCCCATATTCTATGGTTGTAAAATATATTTTTTGTGTTTGTAATGGATGAATACGGCGAATGAGCTTTTGCTTTTGGTCTGTAGAAAGATCAGCCGGGCATTTGGTTACAATAATGATATCGCTTCTGTTGGCAGATGCCCATTCGTCGCGCAGATCTCCTGTAGGCAGAAAGAAATCCCTGGTATACAAATTACCATATTCGGTCAATAAAATATTCAATCCTGCTTTTACTGCTCTGTGCTGAAAAGCATCATCCAATATGATGCATTGCAATTGAGGCTGATCCTGTAATAATTCCGGAATAGCTAAAACCCTTTGTTCTCCTACCGCTACTGCCACATCGGGGAATTTGATATGAAACTGCATGGGTTCATCACCAATATCCAAAGCAGTAGTATCATGATTGGCCAGTACATATCCCTTGGTCTTTCTCTTATAGCCTCTACTAAGAGTAGCTACTGAAAACTGCGGATGCAATAAGTTCAAAAGGTATTCCACCATGGGCGATTTACCGGTTCCACCTACTGCGATATTACCCACACAAATGATGGGGAAATTAAATTCAGCTGAATGGAAATACTTTTTATCATACATCCAATTCCTGATCCTCACTATTATGCCGTACAGTAAAGCAAAAGGCAATAATAATATGCGAAATGATTTGAGGAAGAAATTATTGAAATTCATATATATGATGAGGGGTGATGCAGATATTTAAAGGTACATCAAAAGCAGAAATATCATCGATTTTATCAATCGGTTCATAATATGAAAAAGCGATCTTGATTCCTGTTTTGCTGCAACTGTTTAAAAACCTGTCGTAAAAGCCTTTTCCGTATCCCACCCTATTGCCGGATCTATCACAGATCAGCATCGGCACTAAGATCAGGTCTATTTCTTCGGCTGCCAGTTCTATACCGAATTCCGGTTCCACAATATTAAATGTATTTGCTTCAAAAGCCGTGTCTTCATTGGTCAACACTGCTCTCATTTCCGATGTTTCGAAATTACTGACGGGATAAGCAATGCGAAGATCAGGGATCATGTGTTCCAGATAACGCGAGATCAAATGCGTATTAGGCTCATTCATATTTTCGATGGGCCAATACGTTAATACAGTATGGATATTGCTCAGATCCATTTTCTGAAACTGTATCAATAAAAGATCATCCCAGATCAATTTATCTTTTACTGAAATGGCTTTTCGCTTTTCCTTAATGAGGGTTCTGATTTCTTTTTTATTCATGCACTATGAATTGGTGAAAAAAGAAAATAAAGTGGTTCCGTAATTCCGCACAAAGCTAAAACCTTCAAAGCTTTCATATTTATTACGCGGCGTATGCTCCAGCACAAAATAACCATCGGGATTGATGAGTTTTTTTTGCACGATGATCTTAGCCAATTCATCGATCGGCCCTAATGCATAAGGAGGCCCCGCAAAAATAAAGTCGAATGTATCTGAACAGGTATTTAAATAATTGAACACATCCATCTTCAGCAGCTTGCAATTCTCAATTCCCAGTGTGTCCATATTTTTTTTAATGAAAGCAAACATCACCGGATCTTTCTCCACCACTGTAAGATCATTGGCGCCACGAGATGCCAGTTCATAACTGATGCAACCGGTTCCTCCAAAAAGATCAAGGGCTTTACTGTCTGTAAAGTCCATCCTGTTCTGTAAAATATTGAACAAGCCTTCTTTTGCTATATCGGTCGTAGGCCTTGTATGGGGCATGTTTGAAGGCGGTGTGATCCTTCTGCCACCCCATTTTCCTGAAATGATCCTCATAGGGTGATGTTAATGAATGGAGTGAAATAATGTGGCGGATATTCACCAATATAATTCTTGAAAAGATCATCCTCTTTCAGATCAGAAAAACTAATTTTTTTGAACAGTTTTTCGATATAATCAAACTCATGAGATTTTACATCCAATATTCCGGATATCTCTACCTGTATTTCTGTTGTAGAAAGCTGAAATTGCTCGGCAATGTTCAAGAGATAATATAATACATCATCTGCAGTTTGATAAATATAGGATTGTATTAAAAAAAGCTTTCCGTCTTTTATCAATAACACCAGCATCTGATCATAATAGAATTGCAATTTCAGGAACACACCATTGGATAGTGCTTTACTGTCTAAAACGTTTTCCAATAATTTAGAATATACATGTCTTGGAGTAACCATCATCAGGTTACTGTTCACCATATCATTCAATGCTTTTTTTACTCGGTATATATTCACCAGGCCTTCATTCACACTGATATTATCGTATTTAACGGCATGCTGTGTACTGTCGCCATGAATAGCTGTCAGATAAGCATCTGCAGCACTTGTGCTGAATGCATGGGCAGGAATAACAACCGCTTCATTCAGATTAAAGAATACTCGGGAATCATTATAGCTTCTGTCCAAAATAATGGACTCCGTTCTGATCTGTTGAAAGATATCATACCATTCCATCTGATCACTGTCGAATTGGAATAATTCAAATGCACCCACATATTTCTTTCCTGAAAATTTAACCATCAATGCGATATGTGTATTGCTTACTTCCAACAGTAATTGATCGCTGTGGAAAGAGGTTTCTGTCTCTAATTCTCCGTAAATGCTGATTTGTTTCTGAACCATTCCTCAAATATAACGATGCAATGATAAAAAATTATTGTCTTGCCCCGAAAGAGTTTTGTACAAACATCAAATGCTTAGATTTACAGCCTGTTTATGAACGAAAAAAGCAAACATCCCGATCTCCGTGTTATTATCAGTAATAAGCAAATACTGAAAATAGCCATGCCCATTGCAGCCGCAATTGCAGTACCCCAAATAAATTTTATCACCAACAATATTTTTCTGGGTGGATTAGGACAGCAATCCTTAGCAGTGGCGGGTATTACAGGTGTATATTATCTCATTTTTGCCGTGATAGGCATTGGATTGAATAATGGCCTTCAGACCTTGATCGCCCGCCGTGCCGGAGAAAACAGGATCGATGAGATCGGTAATCTTTTTTCACAAGGCGTTCGTATAGCAGTTGTTTTAGCCATTGCCGGAATGTTGATCACCTGGTTTCTGGCCCCTGCTGTTCTGCGCTGGTCATTGCATGATGAACAGGATGTGCAGATGGCGACCCATTTTTTAAGCATCCGTATCGTAGGATTATTTTTTTTATACCTCTATCAAATGCGTAATGCCTTATTGGTAGGTACCAATCAGAGTAAGTATCTGGTAATTGGCACTGCTTCTGAAGCCCTTACCAATATCATTTTAGACTATGCATTGATCTATGGCAAATTCGGATTACCCGCACTGGGTTTTAATGGCGCAGCTTATGCTTCGGTGATCGCTGAGTTCATGGGATTATTTGTGATCTTTTTAGTGATCCATTATAAGGGTATCAGCAAGCAACTGCATTTGTTCAAGAGCTTCTATTATGATTCGGGAAATACAAAACTGATCTTACAGCAATCTTCTCCTTTGATCGCACAACATGCCATCAGTATCATCAGCTGGGAATTTTTCTATATCCTGATCGAACATCATGGTACAAGAGATCTGGCTATTTCCAATACCATGCGAAATATCTTTGGATTCTTTGGCTGTTTTACCTGGGCATTTGCATCCACTACCAGTACGATGGTGAGTAATATTATCGGACAGGGAATGCATGACAGGGTCATTGAATTGATCCATAAGATCATGAAATTATCGATGGGATTTTCTATTACAGTTGCGATCATTGTAAACCTGTATCCGAATATATTTTTATCTATCTACGGACAGGGAGAAGAATTTATTCAGGCGGCCATTCCGGTATTACGTATCGTTTCGGTTGCTTTGGTGTTGATGTCCTTCTCAACTATTTGGCTCAATGCAGTTACCGGTACAGGTAATTCAAAAGTGAATCTATTGATTGAAGCATGCACCATTTCCATTTACTGCATCTATGTTTATACAGTGCTGGAAAGACTGAACCTGCCCATCACTATTGGCTGGGGAAGCGAATGGGTTTACTGGACCTGCATGTTCATTCCGTCTTACTGGTATATCAAGAGTGGCAAATGGAAGAAGAAGAAACTTTAAATCCCTGTATAAAAATTATTAAATAAAAAGGATGATGTCATGGTGAGGCGCTCGAACCATGATTTTATGATACGATATTTAAAATAACCCCCGCCTGAATGACACAGTCTGGAAGGCTTCGAGAATACAGGGTGACATCAGAAACAAAGATTGACATTTCTTATCTTAATGATATAGCTCTACTACCCTTTCAATTTATTCACCAGATCAATATACTGTTGCATGGCAGCTTCTTTGGTAGTGCCTTTCAATTCTTCCCATGCCATATGTTTGGCTTTGGCAACAAAGTCGAATGGATTGGAAGGTGCTTCTCCAGTATTATCCCCTTCCATTCCCTGCTTGTACAGAGAATACAATTGTAATAAGGTTTCATTATCGGGTTTGGCTGATAATGTTTTACTGTTGGCTGCTGCTTGCTGAAATAATTCTTGTAGTTCCATAATTGTTTATTCTAAGTCTTGTAACATTTTTTGTGCTTCTGCTTTTAGTGCAGTATCGTCAAAAGTTCGAGTGGGTAATTTAACCACCCTTTTCAATACTTCAATTTCCGGAGCAGGTCTGTTGTTGGCTTTATAGGCTTTTGCCAGTGTTAATGCATTCAATACATAATACTGATCGATGCTCCTGCTCTTCTCCAAATATAGTATGGCTTTATCCAGATCTGCATCAGGTAAACCGCCATACAATGTTTTGGCAACTTTGAGTTTTGCTTCATTCATGATCGAGATCTCATAATACCATTTTCCCAGCATGAAGTTTGCTTTGGCATGATTGGGATTGATGTGCAAAGCTTTATCCGCATTTATTTTCACCTCCCTAACAAAACCATAGAGTTTTTTATTGTCAGTTTCTATCTCAGTCATTTTGCTGCAGGCAAATGCTTTTGCATAGTATGCATCGGGGTTGCTGCTGTCGGCAACAACAGCTCTTTCTGCAAATGCCAAACCCGATTCAAAATAGATACGCTTATCGTTCTTATTGATCTGTCGTTCTCCTGTTGATCCGCTTAATTCTGTTGCTTTCAGCAAAGCCTTACTATTATTCCCGTCCACCAACAATACCTGTTTATATTTATTCAATGCATCTTCTTCTTTGAACAGGTGTTCAAAATTATCGGCTTCTTTGAGCAACAGGTTTATATCCTGCGACATCACAGTATACTGAATGAAAAGTAATAATAATGACAATACTGTTTTCATGATCGAATAGAAATGATTTTCAATAAAGGTTCACTTATTTCTTGACGAGTTCGCTTCTTTTTACTTCAAAACTTACGCTAACACTGCCTTCAAAATTAATGAGTGGAGGATGCAGTTTTTTGATACTGATATAAACTTCTTCTGCTAATTTAAATTGCTTTAAGATCGCTAATGCAGTATCTGAAACAAAGGTTTCCAGCAGGTCTACCGGTTGATCCATTCTATCCTTTACCAATTGAAAGATCGAAGCATAATCAATTGTTTTATGGATCTCGATCACTGGTATTTCAGGCGGATAATATTTTACGGTAACATCTACTTCAAACTCATTTCCAATGATCTTTTCTTCTTTATATAATCCATGCTGTGCATGAAAACGGAGATGTTGTAAGTGAATGGATAGCATGTAACAAAGATAAGTAAGCAGATATTTTTGCTGCTTTTAATTAAAAGAAAAGGCTGTTATTTTATTAACAACCCTTTCCGTATGTACCATTTTAAAACCCTAATGTTATTTCATTAAGTTTAGGATTGTCATGCACTCGAAGCATGTCGTACAAGAGCATTCGGTAATCGAATTCACCCTTCGAGTGCCTCTCCAACGGAGTCCTATGGACAGGGTGACAGCAGACCTTGAATCTTGTTCCTTGATTCTTGCCTCTTCTCCCTTATTTCTTTCGTTTCACTACAGGCTTGTCTTCCACCAATCTTATCGTCCAGAAATCATCCGATAAATTTCCGTTTAACAGATAATCATAAGGCATGGTAAAATATCCTTTTAATCCCCATTGCGCTCCCCAACTGTTTCTAACGATAAATCTTTTTGCAGCATCATCATAACCAACAGCCATCACTGCATGTCCGCCTACCACCGATTCTGTTTTCTTGGGTAGATTCAGTTTTCCTGTTTTAGCTACCTGTGTTCCTTCAAAGGAATCATAGACCGTAAAACCAAATACAAATGGATATCCATCAGCCAAACATCCTTTGAACTGACTGAGTGCTCTAGTTACACGCTGATAGTTGAGTACCTGATGATCGCCGGCTATCGAATAGCAGGCTTCGTTGGGTTTCTTGGCAAATGCTTTAGTATCATAAGGCCAGGCAGTTTCCGGACAAACACCCTGATGATGCACTGATTTAATACCGTCTCGGATCTGTGCCCCATTATCACTGTTCACGGTATGTTCGATCACCCTTTCATTGTAATAGATAAAAAGTCTGGATGGGAAAAATGCATTCTTGGCATCCTGCCGTAGCATTTCAAATTGAAAAGCAGCACCGATCGCATTGGCCGTACAACTTCCCAATTGTCCCTGGTCATAGACCGCCGGGCATTTCTTTCTCAGATCAACTTTTGCAGGTAAAGCTCTTAATACTGGACGAGGTGCAGCATAACTCAGATCCCGCTGATCGGGAAAGTCGGGTTGCCAACCATAGCTGGTTATTTTCTGTGACATAGAATAGGTTTATGGATTAAAATTGATAGCATAAACCTACTTAAAAACAGCAATGTGTACAAGGAGAAAAACACCCAATTTTCATTCACTATAATTGTACAAGATCGTTTTTTAAAGCATAGAGAACCAAGCCTACCCTGGTGTTCACGTTTAATTTCTGGAACAGTGCATCACGGTAGCCATCTACTGTTCTGGGACTGATGAACATTTCATCTGCGATCTCTTTATAACTTTTTTCACTGCAGATCTGTCGCAGGAATTCGAGTTCTTTTTCATTGAACATTTGTTTGGTAACCGTATTGTCTTTCTCAGTTTCTGTTTTCAGTTTAGCTGTTACCAATTCATTAAAATGATAGCCTTTTTGATATACATCCGATAAAGCTGTTCTCAATTCTTCGGGTTCACAATCTTTTAAGATATAACCTCTTGCTCCGTTCTTCAGCATGCGTATGATGACCAGTTCATTTTTGATCATGCTCAATGCGATCACTTTGATCTTGTATTTATTTTGTTTTAACCATTTGGTGGTTTCCACTCCGTCCATTACGGGCATGGTGATGTCCATTAATACAATATCGGGTAAATGCTGATCGTCTAACTGATCAATGAATTCTTTTCCGTTGCTGGCTTCTGAAATGATCTCAAAACCATCCAGCATGCCGATCAATATGGCAAGGCTTTTGCGAAAAATAACATGATCATCTACGAGGGCTACTTTAATCATAGCGATTGAAATATAAGTTCAACAGAGGTTCCTTTATTTATTTTGCTGTCAATGGTAAGGGTGGCGCCGATCATGGCGGCCCTCTTATTCAAATTATTTAATCCCATTCCTGCTTTAAAACCGGAAACGGTCTTATCAAATCCTTTGCCGTCATCTGCTATTTGAATATGGATGTTTTCTTTCTCCCGAAAGATAGCAATGTTTATATTTTTTGCATCAGAATGTTTTAAAATATTGTTTAGAATTTCCTGTATCATCCTGTACAGGAAAATGGATTTATTCTTTTCCAGTTCTACCTCCGTGACCGCAGTAGTGAAACTTACTTTGAATAATTCCGTTTTCTCCAGTTGTACAACTTCTCTTTTGATGGCATGGATCATACCGGCTTCGAGCAAGCCTTCTCCATGATATCCCGTTGTTAAGGAACGAAGATCCACAATGGCTTTGCCTACCAGTTCTTTGATGTCTGTTAGTTTTTCGTTGGAAGGGTCTTTGAGTGAAAGGATGCTGACATTCATTTTGGCAAGACTCAATACCTGTCCTACATTATCATGGATCTCCTGACTGATATTCTTTAACGTGTGCTCCTGCATTTCAATTTGTGATTGCAGTAATTGCTCTTGAAAGGCTGCTTCCTGTTCCTGTTTTTCCAGTAAGATCTTTCTTTTACGGCGCACAAAATTGATAACGACCATGATCATTAAACTGCAAAACAAAAAGATAAAGACAAGCCCTACAAGTATGGCAACGATGATGTCCTTTTTTGAAGCTTCCATAAGATGCTAATAAATACAGGTATGAAAATACAGCTAAAAACCACAAAGAGGATATGCTTTTTTTTGTCGATTTTTATAATGGCGTTATTACTGAAAAGTATTTGCTAGCCGACTTGTTTTTTCAGTCGTTGGTTTATATAAGATCACTGCAACAGCAATGAAAGAATATAAAATAACACTTAATGTTCTGGGAATAAAATTGAGAAGGTATGTATCAAATATTTTCAGATCATATTTGAGTGCAATAGGTGAAATAGCGAATGTAAAGCACATGCCTGAAAAGAATAATAAAACACCTGCTGCCATCCAGAAACCCGATTGCTTGATCAGTAATACATGCATATCGTCACTTAGAAAAATATCATATAAATAAATACAGGCAATAACTGATAACTCTATCCCCATTGCAATAAGGAGGTAATAAGTATCGGATTGATGATGAGCCATAAATAGAATTAAATACAAACTTTCGACCAATAGAATCGAAGAAAGGATGATGATCAATTTCTGTATTTTTTTTCGGACTTGAAGTAATTGATAAAAACTATGATTATAAAAAAGGATACTCAATATTGTAATGATTAGGTAGATATAGTTATTAGGTAATCCGGCATAATAATGCGCCATCAGTTCTCCAATTGACACAAAGAATAGATAGAAAGGCGCCCATTTTAGAAATGAATTCTTTATTTTTTGATAATAAAAAGCAGAAATAATACAAACAATTATTTCTGCTATGTTTGCGATTTGCATCTTAGCTATTAATATTGAATATTGTGATTTTAATAAACTTATTGAACAGCTGGCGGAGGATTTTGATTGCTATAATTTAAACCATCCAAAGACCAGTCTGTTGGATCACCGCCGCTCAAATTTTTAGACCTGCCTTTTGCCTGTTTATTGAATTGGTGCTGATGTCTGCCATCGGCATCAGTAATGGATGGTGTAAATACAATTGAAAAAGTTTCATTGTCAGCTAGAAATGCAGGCAATAATGCGATCTTTCTTTCACTATAAGGAATATTCAATCTTGCAAATTCAGATTCTACCTCATCCAGATACGCTTTCACCTTATGCAGGTCGAATGACCATGATTTAGGGAAATGTGATTTCTTGACCTGATCCTTGTTTACCAGATCCCAATATTTTTTTATGCCTGTGTCTGCAGATTTGAAATCGATCTTCTCTCCGCCTTTTTTGTGAATGGGAATGATCTTAGCTTTTGCCATAAAATGTTTGTTTTAATTGTAAGTCATAAAACTAAAAAAACGCTAGCATATTTTGCTACCGTTTTTTAACCCATTTTTTTGATCTGTATCATTTTAAACCAATCCTTTGGCACTCAAATATCTTTCTGCATCCAGTGCAGCCATACATCCGCTTCCTGCTGCTGTTACAGCCTGGCGATAATTTTTATCCTGCACATCACCTGCGGCAAACACACCTTCTATATTCGTTTTGGATGTTCCCGGAATAGTTTTGATGTATCCAGTTTCATCCATATCGATCCATTCTTTGAATATATCACTGTTAGGCTGGTGACCGATGGCTACAAAGAATCCACTGATAGGAACTTGTTCTATCTCATTAGTTTTCGTGTTCTTGATCTTTACTGATTCTACTTTATTCTCACCCACTATTTCATCTGTTACGCTATCCCAGTATATTTTGATATTGGGTGTATTGATCACCCTATCCTGCATCACTTTACTGGCACGCATTTGATCTCTTCTAACGATCATGTGCACATTGGTACAGAGTTTAGCCAAATACATGGCTTCTTCGGCAGCCGTATCTCCTGCCCCCACAATGGCCACTTCTTTGCCTCGAAAGAAAAACCCATCACAAACAGCACAGGCGCTAACACCAAAACCGTTTAATCTTTCTTCGCTTTCAATGCCCAGCCATTTGGCAGAAGCACCGGTTGAAATGATCACAGCATCTGCTTCGATCCATTTCTCTTCATCGATCTCCACTTTATAAGGTTGTTTGGAGAAATCAACCTTTGTAGCTAAACCGTAACGGATATCCGCTCCCATTCTGGCTGCTTGTTTTTCAAAATGCACCATCATTTCAGGTCCCTGAATACCATCCGGATAACCCGGATAATTCTCCACTTCGGTAGTGATGGTCAGTTGCCCGCCCGGCTGTATACCCTGATACAAAACAGGTTTCATATTAGCCCTGGCCGCATAAATGGCAGCAGTGTAACCTGCAGGTCCTGATCCGATAATTAATACATGTACTTTTTCTGTTGATTCGTTCGACATAAATTTGATTTGACTTTCTATATTCAAAAATAGGGATACTATGATTTCGTCACCGTGATATTATTCACATTGGCTGCCTTTTCTTATCCATTTCTTCGTAATTCTTTCGTGATTCCTTGCTACCTGCTAGCTAATTTGTTCGAGTGCTCTCGAAGAACTCTCGAAGAAACCAGCAAAAAGATACGAATGAAACAACAATCAGGTGGGACAGAGATAAGACAGCATTAAAAAACCCTTCGACTTGCATCAAAGGGTTCTTTACAACTTTTCCTTTTCTTGTAACCTACTATCCCAAATATGCTTTTAAAGCGTTGCTGTATCTAGCTTTTTGCAAACGCTTAATGGCTCTTTCTTTGATCTGGCGGATACGTTCTTTGGTAAGATCGTATTTCATTCCGATCTGTTCGATCGTTACGCCGTTCTCTCCATCCAATCCAAAATAAGCATTTACGATCTCAGCTTCTCTCGGACTTAATGATTTTAATACTCTGCGGATCTCTTCTCTTAAAGAATCCTTCATCACATCTTCATCGGTATCATCACTTCCTTCCAACAGATCACCCATGGCTACATCTTCTGCTTCGTGAACCGGAGCATCGAGTGAAGTATGACGGGTATTGCTTTGGAAGATATTATTGATCTCAGTTTCGCTCATTTCCAGGATCTCACTCAGTTCTTCAGTTGAAGGTTCACGTTCGTGTTCCTGTTCAAAAGCCATATAGGCTTTATTGGCTTTGTTATAAGTTCCGATCTTGTTCTGAGGAAGACGTACCAATCTGCCCTGTTCGGCCAAAGCCTGCAGAATAGACTGACGGATCCACCATACGGCGTAAGAAATGAACTTGAACCCTTTGGTTTCATCGAAACGCTGTGCTGCTTTGATCAAACCTAAGTTTCCTTCATTGATCAGATCGCTCAAAGAAAGCCCCTGGTGCTGGTATTGCTTGGCAACAGACACCACGAAACGTAAGTTTGCCTGTACCAATTTATCCAATGCACGTTGATTACCCATTTTGATCTTCTGAGCAAGGGTTGTTTCCTCTTCAGGTGTGATCATTGGTATTTTAGAAATTTCCTGCAGATATTTTTCAACTGCCTGAGAATCTCTGTTGGTAATCTGTGTTGCGATTTTGAGCTGCCTCATAGTGTATGGTTACTGTTTATAAACGACTTAAAGACTATTAAAATTGGTTTTCCGATGCAACCAACATATTAAAGTTATCCCCCGCTTCTTCAGAGGCGTGCAAAGTTACGTCAGAACGGTCGATTATACTAGTTTTTGTGGAAAAACTTGGCCATTTGGGCAAAAAAAGCGAAAGAATAACTATTTATAAACTTTATTGAAGTTGTTTCTCAGCGATTTATCTTCGCAAAATGAAGCAAGCGACCATTGACTTTAGATCCGATACCGTGACACAACCATCCCCTACCATGCGGGAAGCGATGCTGAAAGCCCCTTTGGGGGATGATGTTTTTGGAGAAGATCCTTCCGTGAAATTGCTGGAATCCACTGCTGCCAACCTCTTTGGAAAAGAAGCAGGCGTTTTTTGTCCGAGTGGTACTATGACCAATCAGATCGCCATTAAAGTGCATACCCAACCGGCTGATGAAGTGATCTGCGATAAACTCAGCCATATCTACCAGTATGAAGGCGGTGGTATCGCTTTTAACAGCGGTTGTTCCGTTCGTTTGATCGAGGGTGACCGCGGAAGAATTACAGCCGAACAAGTGAAGTTTTCCATCAATCCCAACGATATTCATAAGCCTGTTTCCAGCCTGGTTTCTTTGGAAAACACGGCAAACAGAGGCGGAGGAAGTTGTTATAACTTCATTGATATTGAGCAAATTAAAGAAGTTTGTTTACAAAATAATATGAGGCTTCATTTGGATGGAGCCCGCATCTTCAATGCACTGATCGCCAAAAATGAAACGGCAAAGCAATACGGAGAAGTATTCGATACTATTTCGGTTTGTTTAAGTAAAGGCTTAGGTGCTCCTGTAGGCAGTGTTCTGTTGGGCAGCACGGCCCAAATTCAAAAAGCCAGAAGGATACGTAAGGTATTTGGAGGCGGAATGAGGCAAGCAGGTATCCTTGCAGCTGCAGGATTATATGCATTGGAACACAATATAGAAAGATTGGCAGAAGATCATCAGCATGCGAAACTGCTAGCGGAAGCCCTTCTTCAGAAAGATTTTGTTGGCGATATGTTGCCCGTAGAGACCAATATCGTGATATTTGAAGTGAAAGGCAGGTTTACCGCACAGGCATTTGCTGATAAACTCAAGGAAAACAATATACTCACGATTGCTATCTCTCCCACTCAGGTGAGAATAGTCGTGCATTTAGACAATACTGCCGAAATGATCCAGAGAACTTTACAAGTAATCCAAACCCTATAAATAATTAAGCATGTTACCGAAAATCAATCCTTCTACTACTCAAGCCTGGCTTTTACTGAAGAGACATTTTGAAGAGGAAATGAGCCGCAAACAAATGAGAGATCTATTTGCGGCGGATAAAGAGCGTTTTCAGAAGTTCTCTGTCAATATGGAAGATATCGTTTTTGATTATTCTAAGAATATCATCAATCAGAAAACACTGCAGCTTTTATTACAGCTGGCGGAAGATGCTCATTTGAAAGACAGCATTCATGATATGTTTGCCGGTTTAAAGATCAATGAAACCGAACAACGTTCTGTTTTACATACAGCCTTGAGGAATTTTTCAGATACTGCGATACTGGTTGACGGAAAAGATGTGATGCCGCTGGTGAAGAAAGTATTGAGGCATATGCAATCCTTTTGTGAGGAGATCCATACCGGCAAATGGAAGGGCTATACAGGCAAGAAAATAAAGTTTATTGTCAATATCGGGATCGGCGGCAGTGACCTGGGTCCTGTAATGGTTACAGAAGCTTTGAAACCTTATTGGGTCGATGGCATTCAGGCTTATTTTGTAAGTAATGTTGACGGTACTCATATTGCCGAAACATTAAAGAAAGTAACTGCTGAAGAAACCTTGTTCCTGGTTGCATCTAAAACCTTTACTACGCAGGAAACGATGACCAATGCGCATACTGCCAGAAACTGGTTCCTGGAGCATGCAAAGGATGAAAAGCATATTGCCAAGCATTTTGCGGCACTTAGTACCAATGAAAAAGACGTAGTGAAATTCGGGATCGATAAAGCGAATATGTTCGAATTCTGGGATTGGGTTGGCGGCAGATATTCTTTATGGAGTGCAATCGGTCTGTCTATCGCATTAACGATAGGATTTGGGAATTTCGAAAAATTATTGAGAGGTGCTTATGCTGCGGATGAACATTTTCAGAATGAAAAATTCGAGAAGAATGTTCCAGTACTGATGGCAGTGATCGGTATCTGGTATACTAACTTTTTTGGTGCACAAAGCGAAGCAATACTTCCATACGATCAATACATGCACCGCTTTGCCGCTTATTTTCAGCAGGGTAATATGGAAAGTAATGGTAAGAGTGTTGACAGAAGTGGTAACCCTGTAAATTATGCAACCGGTCCAGTTATTTGGGGCGAACCCGGTACTAATGGTCAGCATGCATTTTATCAGTTGATCCATCAGGGAACTCCGTTGATCCCATCTGATTTTATAGCTCCTGCTAAAAGCCATAATCCTATTGGCGATCATCATGTAAAATTGTTGTCGAACTTCTTTGCACAAACAGAAGCATTGATGAATGGGAAAAGTGAGAATGAAGTAAAAGTGGAATTAATGAAAGCAGGGAAATCGGAAGATGAAATAAAAAAATTGACTCCTTTTAAAGTCTTCTCCGGAAACAAACCCACCAATTCGATCCTGATAAAAAAGATCACACCATACACGTTGGGAACTTTGATCGCATTGTATGAGCATAAGATCTTTGTTCAGGGTGTGATATGGAATATTTTCAGTTTTGATCAATGGGGAGTTGAATTAGGCAAACAATTGGCCAATCAGATCTTACCGGAATTGGAAAATAATGATAAAGTGACCGCGCATGATTCTTCTACCAACGGATTGATCAATGCGTATAAATATTTTAGGGAAGATTAAAAGACGTGAATCGTAAGTCGTAAATCGCAAGTGAAGAACGAATACCTAACTAGCAATTTACGATTCCCAATCTACGATGCTTCAACAAATAATATAAATGGAGAATGTCCTAGTAAGAAATATTGAACAAACTGATAATGCTATACTGGCAAATATTATCAGAAAAAGTTTGGAGGAATTCAATGCCGCCAAATACGGAACTGTTTATTTTGATAAGGCCACTGATCATTTGTTTGAATTATTTGAATCTAGCCCTAACAGTAGATATTTTGTTGCGGAATTAAATGGAAAAGTAATTGGCGGAGCAGGAATTTTCCCTACCGATAATTTACCGGAAGGATATTGTGAACTGGTGAAGATGTATTTGTCGAAAGAGGCACGCGGATTGGGTTTGGGAAGAATGATGATCGCTCAATGTTTAGAAGCCGCGAAAGAGATGGGTTTTACAAATGTGTATCTGGAGACCATGCCCGAATTAAGTAAAGCCGTAAGCGTTTATGAAAAGTTCGGCTTTGAATATTTACAAGGCCCGTTGGGCAATAGCGGTCATTGCAGTTGCGATATCTGGATGATGAAAGAAATATAAAAGCCGCTCTTCTCAGAGCGGCTTACTTATAAAAAATATATTACCATTTATCTACTTCTTCATGAGCACCATTGTCTGCCGGTGGCGCAGGGGCTTCCACAACAGGTGCGATGGGTTCTTCCACAACTTCTTTCACAATTTCCTGTTCAGGTTCAGTTGAAACAGTAGTTGCTTCTCCACCTTCATTTTCATTGTATTCGTGGTTGAATGCATCGAAATCAAAATCGGGCATCAGATCAGTTTTCACATAATCAATTGCTTCGATCAATGCCTTAATGAATTTGTTGAAATCTTCTTTGTATAAGAAGATCTTGTGCCTGTCATAACCATTGTCATCAAAACGTTTCCTGCTTTCTGTGATGGTTAAATAGTAATCATTACCACGGGTTGCTCTTACATCAAAAAAGTAAGTTCTTCTTTTTCCGGCTCTGATTCTTTTACTGTAAACACTTTCCAGTTTCTTGTCGTTGTTCTCGTAAGCCACAGCTAATTTGATTTAAGTGAACTATTTAATTATTATAAAGGTGTAGCAAATATAGGATTGTTTATGAATTGCCAAAACTTTACAAATGAAGTTTGTTTATTTTATGAAATAAATCTAAAGACTAATATTTTCTGCATTTGAATTGGTACCTGATTCAGTCAGCTGTAAACGGTATAATTCGGCATAATATCCGTTTTGTTGCAACAGGCTTTCATGGGTTCCTTCTTCACTGATCCTTCCATCTTCAAGTACCACGATCTTATTAAACCGGAATGAAGAAAAAATCCGATGTGTAATGATGATCGCGGTCTTATTGTGCAGGAATTTATCCAGATTATTCACGATCGTATTCTCTGTTTTAGCATCAACAGCACTGAGGCAATCATCAAAGACCACAATTTCAGGGTCTTTGATCAGCGCTCTGGCAATAGATATTCTTTGTTTTTGTCCGCCGCTTAAAGTAACACCACGCTCTCCTATCATCGTTTCATATTGCTTATCAAAGCCGAGGATCTCTTTATGCACGCTTGCAAATAATGCAGCCTGTTCCACTTTTTCATGAGACGTTGTTCCATGCAAACCAAAGCTGATATTATTTTCCACACTATCGCTGAATAAGAATACATCCTGCGGAACATAACTGATCTGTTCTCTTAATTGTTTGAGGGGAATGGATTGAATATTTTCGCCGCCGATCTTTATACTTCCTTTGGTGGGATTATAAAAATGCAATAAGAGTTGAGCAATGGTAGATTTTCCGCTTCCTGTTCTTCCCAATAACAAGATCTTTTCTCCTTCTTTAACTGTAAGATCAAAATGCTGCAATGCCGTTATTCCGGTATGCGGATAAGTGAAAGTAACAGCATCAAAAACAATATCACCACTGATCTTTGAAGGAGATAAGTTAGCAGTATCTTTTATTTCAGGTGTGGTTTGTAAAAATTCGTTCAGTCTTTTTTGTGAAGCAGCGGCACGCTGGATCATACTGGCCGTCCATCCAATAGCACTTACCGGAAAGGTCAGCATATTGATATAGATCACAAACTCAGTGATGGTTCCTGCTGTCACGTTGTATTGATGGTGAACAAGGTACCAACCACCGATAGCAATGGTCAGCAAATTACTCAATCCTATCAGCAAGGCCATGGCCGGAAAATAGATGGCTTCTACCCTTGCCAATCCGATCGCATTGCGTTTATAATCTTCGCTGTTCTTATTAAAGAATCCCAGCATAGCTTTTTCCTGCACAAAAGATTTGATCACCCGTATGCCTGAATAAGATTCCTGTGCCGTTGTAGTAAGGTCTGATAATAATGCCTGGATCTTCTCACTCTTTTTATGAATGATGGTATTGACCATGTAAATAGTGATCGCAAGAATGGGCAATGGCGAAAGAACATAAGCAGTGAGTCGCCAGTTTTCCCTGAACATGAAATACAAACTGAACCCGATGGTGGCAGCTAAATTGATGATATACATGATAGCAGGGCCGGTAAACATTCTTACACGACTTACATCTTCGGTGATCCTGTTCATCAGATCACCTGTACTATGTGTTTTATAAAAATTGGTATCGAGTTGCTGATAATGTTTAAATACTTCGTTCTTCTGATCAAATTCAATATGACGGCTCATCACGATGATGGTCTGACGCATCAGGAACATAAAGAAGCCGCCCATTAAAGCCAATATCAGTAATGTAATGCCGCATAGGATCACATTCTCTCCAAAACTTGTATTGGAAGATTCGATCTTATTAATGAACTGTACGACCAACACATCGTATTTAGCCTTTCTGTCTTTTTGCTGGATATTAGTATTGCCCGTATGTTCACTGATGGAATGCTCTACTTTATCTACCACATAGCCGGAGATCTGCGGAGTAAGGATCCGAAAGTAGTTGGATAGAATGATAAATACGAACCCTAATAATAAACGGGTTCTATATTTCCAGAAATATTTATTGACTGCTTTTAAATGACGCATCTGCGGTCAAAGATAATGATTGAGATGTTTCAGATGCAGCCTTCTATCCTATTTAGGAATGTATATAGCTGTGTAGCTGATCTATCATCTCTTTTTGTGAATGAATTGTTTCATTTACAATATCTCCGATGGAAATGATACCGCAAAATTTATCCTGCTTATCAAATACAGGTAAATAGCGTAAATTCTTATCCCCTAAAATATGCATGCATACTTCAATAGAAAAATCGGGTGCAATATGAGGAAGATCGGTACTCATGATCTCAGAAACACTTGTTTCGCTGGAAAGTTTACCCATCAAAATAACCTTACGGGCATAGTCTCTTTCGGTAAGAAGACCAACATATGCGCCATTTTCAATAATTACAACAGAGCCGATATTTTTTTCGGACATTAGTTTTAAAGTGTCTAATACAGTAGTAGATGCGTCAACAGAAACCACATTATTTCCTTTGCGGGCAAGAATTTGAGATACTTTTTTCATTGTCGAATATTAGGCAGAAAAATTACGACATTCTCCCGAAATAGCAGTTAAATCAAATATTCTTTTTTATATTTTTTGGGTTGATATGCCTGAGGATGTATTTTTGCGCCGGAGAGATGGCAGAGCGGTCGATTGCGGCAGTCTTGAAAACTGTTGACTGTAACAGGTCCTGGGGTTCGAATCCCTATCTCTCCGCAGGAATTACTAGAAACCCCGTAAATAAGCATATTTACGGGGTTTCTTAATGCCCAATACTTATGATCATTTTCAGCAATAATTAACGAATGAATTGCTCGCTTTTTTTCAGGTAATGGAAAAT
>CAIKTE010000070.1 GCA_903830285.1 uncultured Chitinophagaceae bacterium
AACCATCAGCCATCAGATGAAGACCCTGAAAGCAAGTCATTTAACCATCGCATGTTCTGATAGGATCGAAACACCTTCTTTAATGGAATTCTGTTCTGTGATCATATCCTGCAAAAAATTATACTGTTTAACAAGCGGAACGGCCACATTAGCTGCAGCGTTACAAAAACCCGCTACCGTATTCTTTGGAAGCGGACAGGAAAACATGTATCATCATTCGCCCATGCACAATTATATCGATCTGGGCAGTAATTACAATTTGCCTCATAAGCTAAAAAAACAAATAAAACTATGGTTGAATACATTTATAAGAATAGGAACTCCATAGTTTGTTTCTACAACAATTCTTTGCCCTCGTTTCGCTTATATTTATATAGAATTAGATAGGGTCAATTGAGAAATTACGAAACGATCCTGTTTACAAAAGATCATTATGTTTTTATTTCCGGTCATTTATATTATTTCTTTTATTTCCGCAATTGTCCTGCTTTTCAAAAAAGAAGTAAAGGGCTTTTTATTATTCGCAGTCATAGGGCTTCCCATCTACATCAATGCTTTATCAGTAACTTATATGTATGGTTTTGATAAAGCCATTCCCATCATGCAGGCTTTTAAAGAGATCTGTTTATTGATCGCTTTTACGCTGGTGCTCTCACAATTGAAAAAGAGACCAAAATTGTATTTGGTGGATAAACTGATCTTACTCTTTTTCGTGTATTCGCTGCTGTATTTGGTCCTGCCTATTGGAGAATATGGGTTTTATAGCCGGTTCATCGCATTCAAAGCCTTATCCGTATTTCCTTTGATCTACTTCACAGGAAGATTCTGCAATTTTGAAAGTATTCATATCGATCAATTCTTCTCTTATATCTGCGCTGTGATCATTATAGCTGCACTTGTTTTATTGTTTGAAGTGATACCCTATCAGCATTTGCATACAAGAACCGGATTAACTGATTTTATGGTACATTTTTATAATGCAGAAGCGAAAGGAAGTTATGGTCTGTTATTTAGCTTCGAAACTGAGAGTGGTGTAAAACGCTTTGGCAGCATCTTCAGTGGCCCATTAGAATTGTCTGCAGCAGCTATTTTAACGCTTTCCGTTCTATTAGGGCTTATAACCAGCAACAGCAATAAGATCAAAGCCACAAATTTTTACATTCTCACTTTTTTCGCATCCCTTTTTTGTGTGATATTCGCCGTATCGAGAGCAGCTTTTGTTAATTATTTTCTACTCATTTATTGCTTCGCACACCTCACCCATAATAAACAGATCATTAAATACTTCCATTATTTTGTACTCATCTGCATTATTTATGTAGCGTTCTTTCTGAAGGGTAACCTCTATGATGATATTATAACCACCCTCACTTTTGAGAATTCATCCAGTGTTGGCCACGTATTCGAATGGCTTAACGGCATCAATGCCATGATCACGCATCCGTTTGGAATGGGACTGGGTGCATCCGGAAGGGTCTCCATGGAATCGAATGATAATATTGGAGGTGAAAGTCAGTTGATCATTGTAGGCGTTCAGGTAGGCATTGCCATGCTAATCGTGTATATATGGATCTATGCATTGCTCATAAAAAAAGGAATAAAGGCTTTAAAAACTGAAAGTGGCAAAAAGAAAAAGCTCATTTTAGCTACCGTATTATTAAAAATAGGTTTCATCATCCCCCTGATCACTTCCTATTTTGACAGTTTCATTTATATTACTTTTACATCCTATTTTTTAAGCGGTTTAATGATCAATATGATCGTTGCCGACAATGAAATATCGGAACGATCATCCATAAAACAGCAGCCTGTTTCTTTGGCATGACCGAATTAAACAGAACCGGATTTGTTTCAACAATCATTACAACCATTGGAAAATAAAAGAATCAGATTAGCTGTTGATACACATCATCTCTTATTGGAAGAAGCCGGGACTAAAAGAGTAACGCTCAATCTCCTGCAAGAACTGCATAAAAACGAAGCAGTGGAGGTCTTCGAATTCAAGCCCGCTTATAAAATACCTCACGGAAAAAAGATAACTGATAAATTACTAAGGCATTTACTTCGCTTTTTTTGGGTACATATTCAACTGCCTCTGATCTGTTACAGAAATAAAGCCGATTTTTTATTAAGCCCCGAATACAATACCCCTCTTTTTACATCTTGCAAAAAAGCTGTGATCGTACACGATGTGCATATGCGTGCACAACGCCAATTCAACAGTAGTATCTGGTTTTATTGTTATTATATCCCCTTTATAGAACAGGCCATTAAAAGGGCTGACCTCATCATCACTATATCAAATTTTTCCAAACAGGAGACCATCAAATGGATGCATATCGATGAGAAAAAAATTGCGGTAGTGTATTGGGGAATTGATCAACTCTTTTTAAACCCTGTTTCTGAGAATACTTTTAAAAGTATATCTGCCCAATATACAATTGAGAAAAATAAATACCTGCTTTTTGTTGGAACATTCGAAGCCCGTAAAAATGTGGAACGCATCATCGAAGCATTCGAACTTTTACAGAAAAGAAAGGAGAAGAATATAAGCGATATCAAATTGCTGATCGTTGGAAAGGCATCTGCTAGTCAGTATTCTGACAGAAGCATAGAAATTAAAGCGCTCGTAGAAAAATATAAGTTAACCGATCAAGTGATCTTTTGCGGTTTTGTCCCCGACAAATCGTTAGCCGCATTATATGCAAATGCTTCATGCATATTATTTCCCAGCTTATACGAAGGATTTGGGTTCCCGATCATTGAAGGTTTTGCATCAGGAACACCGGTCATTACTTCCGATATTTGTTCCATGCCCGAAATTGCTGCGGATGCTGCTTTATTAGTAGATCCTTATTCAGTAGACGATATCGAACAAAAAATTTATTCGCTGTTGGAAAGTCCTGAACTGCAGGATCGATTGATAGATGCAGGCAAAAAAAGAATGCAGGAATTTTCCTGGCAAAAAGCAGCTCAAAAAATAGTGAACGCTGTGATTGGTTCTAAGTAATATTCGAAACCTATGCAAAGAAAGTGTAGAAATATTGTTTTGTTTATCGCTGAAAAAGCTGGCTATGTGTTATTCTTCCCTTTTTATTGGATCGTAAAAAAAAGAACTGTAGTATCATCTCAGCCAACATTCTTGCTTTCTAGATTAGACCATATGGGTGATGTTTTAATGACCACTCCCGCCATCAAAGCCATCAAACAACAATATCCTGATTCTAAGATTTATCTATTAGTAAACAGGACTTGTTCGGGAGTAATTGAATGCAATCCTTTCATAGATGCTGTTTTTTATTATACATGGCCTTGGCGATCACGTAAAATAAAAAACAAAGCACTGTTTTCACCTGTCATGGAATATTGTAAACTCTATGGCCAGTTGAGAAAACTAAATGCAGATATATTCATTGAGTTTCGGGGAGATATCAGAATGTTTTTTTTATTTGGTTTTCTAACAGGTATCCCGAAAAGAGTTGCTACACGCAGAACCCTGGGGACTTCATTTTTAACCACAGCAGTTGCTTATAACAAAGAGCAGCACGAATTGGAAAGAGTAGTGAGTATCCTTGAATCAATCAATATTCCTGTTGCAAACAAAAGGCCTGAAATATATTTTTCAGCAGAAGATGCAGTCGCAGCAAAACAAATAACAGACAAATACCTGACTGCCACAGATGCTGGTTATGCGATCATTACGCCTTTCTCCGGAAAGCCCCTTAAAGAATGGGTACCCGAACGTTGGGCTTCCGTTGCCGATTATTTATTTAAAAAATATCATTTGCGGTCATTGATAGCAGGTATCAAAAATGATAAAACAACGGCAGCATCTATTGCCGATCTTACTGATGGTTGTTTGATCGATATTACCGGAGATACCAATATTACACAGTTGGCTGCATTGATGAGCAGTTCCAAACTTGTGGTAGGTGTTGATTCGGGTTCTCTTCATTTAGCATCCTGCTTTGATATCCCGGTCATAGCTTTGTTTGGCCCCAGTAATCAGCAGGAATTCAAACCTTTTTCCCCCCATGCTACGATAATAGATTTAAATTTATGTGTTTGTGATAAGGAAAAGCATGATTTTTGTAAAAAGCCAAAAAATGGCTGCAGCTTTTGTATGGATCAGATCAGCGTCGATCTGGTTTGTGATACAATAGATACTATTGCAAAAGGCCGAAATAAATTTATCTGACAAACAGCTTCTAAATATTTAGATCATCGATTATGAGTTTTTTCAAACTATTTGTGCACCACGATATTCCCGATTCATTTGTAAATAAGTTCAGGAAGAAGCGATTTTCCTACCTTCAAAATAAGATAGAAACTTTGATCAGAGAGAAAGGAAATATTAAAATATTAGACATTGGCGGTGAGCTTTCTTATTGGCAACATCTTGGATGGAAGCATGAAAATTGTACTATCTATTTACTGAATTTGAACATGGATGATAACAATACCCAAACATCGAATTTTCATTTTATAAAAGGCAGCGCACTTGATCTTCCTTATCAATCGGGCGATTTTGATCTTATTTATTCCAATTCGGTCATTGAACATGTGGGTAGTATAGAAGGGCAAAAAAAGTTTGCCGAAGAGGTCAATCGGGTATGTCCGAAATATATCATTCAAACCCCCAGTTTTTGGTTTCCTTTAGAGCCGCATAGTTTGATCCCGTTTTTTCAATTTATCCCGCATCAACTAAGAGCTTATCTGATCATGAAATTCGATATCAACTATTTTCCAAAAGCTGCAACCTATAAAGAAGCAGTTCAGGTATCAAAAAGCACGATCATGTTTTCAAAGAAAAGATTCAAACAATTATTCCCTGACGCTAAAATATATGTAGAAAAATTTTTGGGTATACCTAAATCTTATACCGCAATCCATTTATGATCCCCCCAATCAAAATTAAAAATGAACTTATAAAAGCAATGGAATGAAACTTGCCATCATTGGATCGAGGGGCTACCCATATGTTTACAGCGGATATGAGACTTTTGTAAAAGAATTATCCGAAAGACTTGTACTCAAGAACATTGAAGTAAAAGTTTATTGTCACAAAAATCTATTTACTGATCGGCCTAGAACTGTTAAGGGAATTGAATTG
>CAIKTE010000071.1 GCA_903830285.1 uncultured Chitinophagaceae bacterium
CTGCAGCCGAAACATTTACTTTATTTCTGAAAACCGGTTTTGTTAATCCGAAATGAAGATCTGAACAAAAGATAAACTGAATGATGCTGTCATTCTTTACTGCAATGAGTGGCTTACTTTCTGCAGTGAAGCTTACAGCTATCAACAAACAGATCAGCAATATTTTATTGATATAGATCTTCATCAGTGCTTATTTGAAATATCTTGTGAGCATAGATAGCAGTATCAGTACTCACAAGTTGAATGAATAGTATTAATGCTGGTTTCCCTTTCCGTTACTTTGATAAGCACCCAGATCTTTTCCAGGAGGCGTTAATTCAGTAGCACCATATTTTGCGCTGACCGGAACATCTGTTCTAGGTGTAAAATCTGTATATCCGATTCCCAAACAAGGGGAATTTGGTTTTAATCCGAAATTATAATTACCAACCACAACGATATCTCTTAAGTTATAACCTGCAGGTAAGGGCACAGGAGCATTGATGAACTGCGGATTATTTGCAGCATTCAAGGAAGCCGGTGCAGTGTATGCATCTCCCAGTTTCCATCCGGTTGGTAAGTAAGTAGATGGTTTTGGAATATCAGTTTCCTGCGGTTGACTGATCGCAGTACTGATAGATAAAGAAGGAATGAACTGACTGCATACAGATGTTGAATCACCGTAATACAAGTTATAACCATATCTGGTATTGGCAGTATCAGCGATCGGGTTTTGAACCACCCTTAAACCAAATTTGCAATTCACTATAATATTATTGAAAGCCATACCGCCTGCATCCTGTTCAAAATTAATAGAACCGCCGCGGCCTGCAGCTGCTCTTCTGTAACCACAGTTGACGATAGTGTTGTTATACATTCTTACATTAGAACCGGGAACACCTGTAATAGCGCCTGAATTTGATAATTTTGGTCCGTTAGTGGCCATCCCGATACATAGATTATACGCATAGTTGCCAATGGTTCCAGCTTTTGCATTCATAGCCTCCCCACCTGTATATCCACTTTTTTCAAATGTATTTCTAAATACGGCGATCTTTCCGCCGAGGATTCGGAAAGGATCATCAACACTGCCATACACCCAGGAATCTTCCAGTACAAAAATGCCATAAGGATTTTGGAAGAATAAGGGATAAGGGCTTTTGCTAATGGTAGCTACTGTACCTGTTGGTGTACCGCCGCCAAATTCAATATGCGTCCATTTGATGATCATCAGATAACAAGATGTATCACCCATTATTCCGGTCCATTTTCCTGCATAGGCAGGGTCTACTGCAGGATCGGCCCCAACCTGATCTGTTTTCACAACACTCTT
This sequence comes from uncultured Chitinophagaceae bacterium, assembly GCA_903830285.1. Taxonomy (GTDB): domain Bacteria; phylum Bacteroidota; class Bacteroidia; order Chitinophagales; family Chitinophagaceae; genus CAIQDX01. The sequence continues at coordinate 1,313 of CAIKTE010000071.1, forward strand.
CATAGTGATCCAGTTAGGTTTTTCTTTTGTTCCTAAACAGATCAAACTACCCTTTACACCTAAGCCGTAATTACCTGTAAAATTCACTGTAACTCCTTCCTGGATAGTTAAAGTATCTCCTCTGTTTACAATGATATTTCCACATACATTGTATGTTTTTCCTGCCAGCATGGTACCTTTAACTGCGCCGGATAAACAACCTGTATCACTGATGGGTGCTGCAACCTGAACAACTGCCTGATACAGGTCTTTATTATCAGCAAGTTTGCTGCAGGATGAAAACAATAAGAAAATGACACTGATATTGGTAAATAAGATTAATGCTTTTTTCATTTTATTATAGATTAAATCGTATTAAAGTTTATAGCGTACACCGAATAAATAAGCTGGTTTATAAAAATCTTTCTGAACGGTTATTTGTTTATCTGGATCTGTTTGTAAGGTCAACGGTCTTGAACCGCTTGTTGTTAAATAAGCTGTATAAGATTGATGCAAGTGTAGCAGGTATGGTGTATTGGTGATATTATTTATTTTACCGTAAAAAGATAATTTCTTTACGATCGTTTTTTCAAACGAGAGATCGATCTGAGTAGTGGGTGCCTGCCAGTAATCCAATCCGTAATAAGGGCTCACCAATGCAACTCTTTCACCGGTATATACCAATGCGGTTTGAATATCAAAACCGATCTTCGGATTTTTATAGATCAAAGAAATATTGCCGATATGATTCGACTGACCTTGAAGCGGTCTTGTTTGTGATTGAATTCTAGAAGTGATCTGACCTGCACTATTTCGATAAGAATATAATTTATCAGAAGTGATCTCTGATTTTGTATAAGTATAGTTAGCAGATATCCCAAAGTTTCCGAAATATTTTGCAAGTACTGCTTCAAATCCATAGTTCGTTGCAGTTCCGAAGTTTTGCGGTATCAATGATTGTGCAGTTACACCTGTTTTAACTGCGGATACTTCAATAGGATCATTGATATTCTTATAGAATACTCCTAACAAAACCTGATCTGATTTTCCGGGAAATAATTCATATCGAAGATCAATATTATCTGCAGTTGTATGATTCAAGCCTTGCGGATTTCCTTTCTCAGGGAAGGTTTCATATGATGCAGGTCCATCCGGTATCAATTCTGCAAAACCAGGTCTTGCCAAAGCTTTATAATAAGCCAGTCTTAAGGACTGAATTTTATCTATTCTGTATTTAAATTGAATGCTTGGCAAAAAGTCCTGATACCAGATCCTTCCGGATCTGTAAGAAACATCTGTTCCTAAATTAGTGAGATAATTTTGATTGGTAAACTCAACCCTTAAACCACCCAATGCTTCCAACCTATCGCTTAACTCCCATTTGCCCTGCAGATAAGCTGCGGTAACAACTTCAGTGAATGTATAATTATTACCGGTAGGACTAGGCATACCCGAACTGGCAGGATTAAAAATAAATACTGCACTGTTGATATTTGTATAAGTCTGGTTAGAACTGCCTGTCGTTAACTGCGGCTTTAAACTATAGGAATTATAGAAATTATCTCTTGTTTTATCCCTGATCAATCCGCCAAATTTTACTTCTATTCTTTTGCCCAGGAGTCTGGCGTTTTTAGACATGTTTACATAAGCAGCATAATCCTTATCACTGTTGTGCGACCAGATATGCGATAATGATTGCAGATTATCTCCTGCAATAGGTGTTATTACAATGGGGTGTTCATGTACAAATTCTGCCTGATCGGGTTGATGATTGTTAGCGATAGAATATACCAATGACCATTCAAACCTTGAAGAAGAGGTAAGTATATGTGTGCCCTGCAATGTGCTGCTGTAAATGGATTGATATTGCCAGGTGCTTCTGTTCTTCTCATCTATCAAAGAGTTTAGTGCGATGGTATCACTGATATAACGTGTTTGATAATCATCCAACCGAACCAAAGTATTGAATAATGAGATCTTATTATTCTTGTTGATCTGATAATCGAGTTTCGCATTCAGTCCCATGCGTTGACTTTGTGAAGAATATTTTCTACCCATTAACTCTACGAACTGCGGCGTATTATTTAAAGCAGGTTGTGCATCAGGCAAAAAGAAAGTACTGTTGGTACCGCGATACATATTCTGATAACTGCCAGAAACGATAAAGCCAAATTGTTTGCGATCACCAAATCGATTTCCTACGGTTAAACCCAGTGTTGTATTAACAGGAGATGCTTTTGTTGTATAATTCAGATGAGCAACTGAAAGATCTGCAGGCACTGCGGTATATGTACTGCTGTTCTTTATTTCATTAGGTGATAATTTACTGATGCTGCCTTTATCAAATTTCTGATAAGGCTGATCAGATAAAATTGTGCTATAACCCATACCAACATTAGCCTGCAACAACAATTTATCCGGTGCATCTTTCATCACCAGATTAATGGTACCACCAATAGCATCACCCTCCATTGCAGGTGTTAAGCTTTTACTCACTTCTAATCTTTCCAGTAGTTCTGAAGGAAAAAGATCCAGTGGAATAAAACGGCTTTTATTATCAGGGCTCGGGATCTTGATGCCATTCACCAAAGTATTGATATATCTTTTTTCCATTCCGCGAATGATAGGATATCTCCCTTCGCCTGAACTACTCTTCTCGATCGTTACACCACTCACTCTTTGCAAAGCATTGGCAACCGTAATATCAGGTAATAATTGCAAGGTCTTTGAGGAAAGAACATTAATGATAGGATCAGCAATTTTTTCCAAGCGCCTTGCCCCCTTATCAGATTCTTTATAACTATCAGCAGTTACGGTAACCGAAGACAAGGTATTGGTAGTTGATTCAGCTGTAAAGGAAACAGAACTTACATCGTGGTCGGATGCAATGGTTATTGTTTTTGATTTGATACTATATCCTATTGAACTTACAATGACCGTATAATTCCCTGCAGGAATATCATTCATCGTAAAACTGCCGTCTAATTTTACAAAGGTTGAATATTTGGTATGCTCCAGTTTAACCAATGCTCCTGTCAGAGATTCCCCGGTAATGGCATCTATAACTTTTCCTTTGATGCTGCCGGCAAAGCTGAAAGAAGAGACGAATAGTAATAATAATAGTAATGATCTTCGAATGTAAATAGACTTCATTTAGTTTTGATTTGAGGCAAATCTATCAGTCCGAAATCTCTTTAATGTTACCAGAATCCGATTTAATAATCAACTAACTATTACATAACAATATGGCAATGCCGGCATCATAATTTGATAACATTCATAGAATATTTTTTAAATGAATGTTCTTCTCCTTTGAGCAAATCAAGTTGGTGAAAACATCAAGATGGCAATAAAGAAGCTACTAATTATTAATAAAATATATTAAACTAAATACTAAATCTTTAGTTTATTCGTTATTGCGTGAAGTAGAATCCCCCTCCTCTTTAAAATTTCCAAACATGAGTAAAATAACAAAGCTTGTTATTTTAATGATCCTGCTGCATCATTGTGTGATCGAAGTAAGGGCAGAAACAGTCAGCAGAAAAAACAGTACGGAGACCATTGATGTAAAGATCGTTCCGCATCAGAAAAATGCGCTGTTCGACCAAACCCATCCTGTAAAATATGATGTGTCTGTTTCCAATCATTATCATTCGATTCAGGAAGGTAAAATTTCCATTCAGGTAAAATATCCTGCCGGCGAGATCCTTACGAATATTGAAACAGATTTTAAGATCAAAGCCGGTCAAAGCAAGAATATCGAATATGAAATTCCTGTAAAAGAACCAGGCCTTTATGATCTGTATTTTCAAATTAATGTCACCGATTACGACGATACCATCAGAAATGTTTTTGGGTATAAAGCATTTGAAATAAATACAGCTGTACACAAACCTGCTGACTTTGATGATTTTTGGAAAAAAGCAATTGATGAACTGAATAAAGTTGATCCCGCTTATTCGATCAAACTGGATGAAGACCAATCCACCATTTCTCACAATGTTTATCTGGTACAAATGCAATCGCTGGACGCTGTTCCGATCCAGGGCTGGCTGTCCGTTCCGAAGGTGGGCGGTAAATATCCCATATTGGTTGGTTTACCCGGATATAATGTGACCCTAAAGCCATTGTATGGAGATGACTTTGTGATCTTTCAGCTAAATATCAGAAAAACCAAAGCAGCGGGTGATCCGATATTGAGTAAAGAATATGATTTCACTTTATATAATATAGATAAGCCAGACCATTATATCTATCGCGGTGCTTATATGGATTGCATCAGGGCCATAGATTTTTTATACGCATATAAAGACATGGAGTTAAATCTTGACGTATCTCGCATTGCAGTGAGCGGAGGCAGTCAGGGTGGCGCATTGGCATTGGTAACTGCGGCATTGGATCGAAGAGTAAAAGCCTGCATCACCGACAATCCCATTTATTGCGACATGCATCATTTGATCAATATAGCAGAAAGAAGAAATCCTGTTGTATGGCCTGTGAACAAGTATAAGGATTATTTAAAACAATCGCCGGGTCTCAGCATGAAGAGTATCATGACCACGATGGATTATTACGATCCGCAAAATTTTACACCCATGATCAAATGCCCTGTATTGTTGGGCTTGGGTTTACTGGATATGATGGCACCACCCTCCACCATCTTTGCTGCCTATAATAAATTGAGTGATGCAACAAAACAAACATGTGAAACTTATTCCTTTAGTCATCTGGCACATGAAGTAACCATGCGGCACAGGAATTTTCAAAGCCAGTGGTTACTCGAAAAATTAGCACATCCCATAAAATAGTTTCTAATGAAAAAAGTTTGCCTCATAACTATTTTATCATTGATCGCTATTCAAAATTGTTTTGCAGGCTGGCCTGTTGGAAAAAGCAGAACCATCATGGGCATTGGCTATAATTATTATTACAGTAATAAGACCTATAATACTAAATGGCGTTTAAATGATACTGCAGCAACCGGTGACTACTTCAGGTCCAACTATATTTCCTTTTATATGGCTCATGGGATCTCCCGCAGATTAGATATTGTTGGCAATGCTTCCTTTGTTTCGGAATTATCCAATCAGGGGGGGATCGTTACAAAAAGAAATGGTGCCGGAGATGCGATGCTGGGATTGGCGTACAGCATCGAAAATTCGAATTATACAAAATACATCACGTTTCAACTTTCCGGCATATTTCCTATGTACTCGAATCCTGTAGGAAAATTACCCATTGGATATGCTGCAACCGGTATTGATCTAACGGTCAATTACAATATCAGTCCTGCATTCCTCAACAACAACGGCTACCTGATGTATCAATTGGCGTACAGAAAATATTTTACTGCAGAAGGCCCTCAACAGTTAATAGGCGATGCATCGATCGCTTTTATTTTCAGGAGATCGCAACAATTGATCATCAATGTTCAAGGTCTTGGATCATTCAGTACCGATACCAGCTCAAGCATTAATCCTAAAGACGTAAAAGACTATGCTATAGCTAAACTCAATGCTTCTTACGGCATAAAATTGAGAAGGACCATCATTTTATACGGCTCTGCCTTTTATACATTAGTGGGAAGAAATATAGCACAGGGTATGGGCTTGGGAATGAACCTGATCATTAAAATGCCTTGATAGAAAAAGTTAAGACTCAAATGATATTAGGTACTCTTCCCCCTTTCATTGACCTTTAGAAGGGAGATCCTATGAAATGAGAGATGATTTGCAAAATATTTTTCTAAAAAGAGTTGGGAATAAGGTTCGCGGCTTTAGGAAAGACAAGAATTTCACCATGGAAAATCTTGCCTTTGAAACCGATATTGAATATCGCCAAATAGGAAGGATAGAAAGGGGCGAGATCAATACAACCCTGCTATCCATGATGCGCATATCCATTGCTTTAAATGTAGAATTGAATCTCTTTTTTATCCTCTGATATACCCTTTATGCAATTCTCTTTTTAGGTCTTTTATAGCCTAAATCCGACCACCATTCCTATTTAATTTCACATGTTGTTCAACTCATTGCTGCGAATATCTATTCTTAGTGTGAAGTAAGTAGTTATAGATCATTCCCGTGAAATTCTTGTGTATTGAGAGGAACTTATGATGGATACTAAACAGAATTCAGAATAAATATTGGTTATGAAAAACCCAACATCAAATAAGGAATTAACTTATCAGCAATTAATTTATCAGGCAGAGCAACTATACAGTAACTGCAGTTTTTCAGAAGCATTAGAATTTATTACAGCCGCCATTGAAATGAATCATACTGATTCATGGGCTTATTATTTAAGGGGAAGTATCCGGTTTAGTTTAAAAGATATCAAAGGATCAAATGCTGATTTTGAAAAATCTACAGAACTGGGAGCTTGCTTAACGAGCGATTTGGATAGGCTAATGAATCTTTCTTCGACAGAAAAGTAATGATCAGTAATTCCAGAGCGACGCTTTCTTAAAACGCTGTTTGCTGTATTTGGATGAATTAAAATTAAACAGTCTGAATATTATTATATAATCGAAGAGCGCAGAACTCTTTTCAGAAATAGAATCCAATAGTAACAACTTAAACGAATGGAAAGAGGCATGCAAGGATCTCTCATTCAATGGGTCTGTTTTCAGAGAAGAATTTCAAGTACCTCATTTTATAGCATAAATAAAACAGCCCCATCAGTCCAATGGAGCTGTTTTATTTAATTTCATTACGTGAGAATTGTTCAATTTTTCTGTTCTTGCTGTTTTCTTTATTTTCTCTGATCTTTTACTCCGTTGATGGAATGATACCTTATTTTATGCTTGCAAAATAAAATTATTTTTTATTGCGTTTATCACAATGCAACACTGATATGCAGCATCCCTTTCAAATTTAATTTTGTTTGTCCCGCTGCAAAATCCTGTGCCAACGGCAATTGCATATTTGCACCGATGGTAACCTGTTTGATGGTGATCTCGGCTCCTGCCAATGCATTCAATGTGTATCCTCCGGTAGCATATGCCCCCGAATTCAAGCCGTCGCTCAAATAAATTTTCTGACCGTTTAATTTATTGCTTGCAGTATTTTCATAAGCCAGCCCTGCATTGGGTGTGATGGTCAATGCTTTTTTATTGATCCGATAAAATGCAATACTGTTCAGCATGAGTTTGTTACCATATTTATAATCCTGACTATTGGGCAAACCGATCTTATAACTTACAGATGAATTGATACCAAAATGATCGAATCGTATTTCATGCCTTGCATTTACAAACAGATCAACACTGCCGGTACCGATCTGCGCATTGATATCTGCCAGTGTTGTGGTACTGTCATTCACATCAACACTAAAAGAACCTGTGGGCAATTTCACCCCGCCGCCAATCCAAATTTGCTGAGATGATCTATTCGGTAAATTCTTTAAATAACGTGTATCAAATAATTTATAATTACCCAATACGGTTATATCGCCAAAACCATTCTTTATTGTTCTTCCCATATCATCATCTACCTGCACATTATAATGATAAGGCAGAAAAGCCAATACCTGCCAGCGTTTGCCGATATTGATCCCCGACCATATCTCAACTGTATTATAAAAATTATGACTGAACTGAGTGGGGTCATTGATCAGGCTTGTATGATATTCAGCATAACTGTATCTCACACCAATAAACTGTCTTTTAAAATTCGGGACCAACCCCATATAAAAATTCCCGCCACCACAACCACAAATACTGCATGCGTAACCAACTGATACTGCCAATAATAAAACAGCAGCCATGAATAATTTTTTCATTGAAAAAGAGAATTAGAAATAAATGAATGAATATGAAAACAGCTAAAATTCCATTTAGTTAAGAATAACCACAACAATAAAAGCTTTCTAAAAATCCGAGGGATTTTACGTTGCGTTCTTGCACTAGCTCTTCAGAAAAAAACAAACGAGTTAGTAATAAATGCAATCTCGCTGTGAACGCTGCGAGCGCTGCAAGAAAAATCCTTTGCCTTGTTGAAAACCAGATCCTTAACTTATTGAGTTACGGGCTTGCGGGGGTTGAAAGAAATCGAATGAAATGTCTTTGGTAATTGAATTATTATAAGGGGGGTATGCCATTACAACAATAGTTTGATGATATTGCCAATTGAATTGGCTTTGAGATAAATATAAAACCTCCTCTTTATTATCGTTTTTTCGTTCAGGGTTTTGTTTGTCCTTATTTTCTTCCTGTTTTAATTTTTTCAGCATCTGACAACGGCCATTGCAATGCAGCATAGGCTTTGCTTTGTTCTCGCAATTTTTGGCAAATGAAGCAGTATTCGTGTAATAGTTAATAACGATCACAGCCCTCTCAAAGGTTTGCACTGCAAAAGCAGCCATCAAAAATATTACAGTAAATTGTTTCAGCATATAAATCCGTGCAAATTAAAGTCGTCCGGGTTCTTTATCCAAATAATCAGACGCAGAAACAAAAATATTCCTTCGCAGTTAGAAAAATATGATCAAGCTCATAAAAAAAGAAAGTCAGGAACTTTAGAAAAATACGCAAAGACTCAATTTCGCTGCAAGTTTAGTTCCGGCTGTAAAGCAAATTTCATCAACAGGTAAAGTTTCATTTTTTAATTTGGTCATTGTATCAAACTGGGTCTCTTTCCATTTTACATTGAAAATATTATTTACAGTAAGTCCTACCTCGAATTTTTTCTGTGTATAGTTCAAAACAAAATCATTCACAAAATATCCAATTGCTGTTAATGAATGATCTTCATTGGCAGGTCGGTCGCTCAGCCAACGATATCGGAGGCTTCCATTAAAACCGGTCTTGTTTTTATAAGTAATACCCCCGGTACTGCTCCAAACGGGTGCTAATGGAATATAATTTTTACCCTTTGCTGCTTCGCTAAATCTGCCATGAGCATAATTTAGATCCGCATCCACATAAATTGATTTGATGGGTTCATATCTAACCGAAAAGTCAACCCCTGTTCTTTGTGTTTTTCCTGAAGGCTGAGGTGAACCATCATCACCATTATATACAAATTCCTGGTCTAAATATAAATACCATAGAGCAGTTTGAACTAATAGATTTTTGATCGGTTTAATGATCGTTCCAAGGTCTGCTGAATAAGCAGCCGGCAAGATCTTTCTGCCGTTTTCAACAACACAAACCCTTGTATCATTCGAATGAAAACCCTTACCCAAATTCAAATAAAATTGCGTGCTGTTGCTTTCATGATAATTGAAACTTATTTTAGGACTGATAATAGCTGCATTGGCTTTAAATGAACTATCAGCCTTTAAATGGTCTTTATATCGATTAAAGAATTGGTCGATCCTTACACCGGCATTGATACTAAACTTTTCATTTATTTTGATCGTCTCATTTATATATGCGGCCATATCTGTTTCTGCAATATTCCCATACATGATCCTATTCAATAAAGTATATCTATCTCTTGTATGCGACAGTTCAGAATTAGTTGTCAGATCCTGTCTTATACTAATTCCTATTTCAGTATTTATTTGAGTTGAGGCAAGATTTGATTGATGATTATAGCTTCCGTTATATCCGAATAAATTCCTTGTTTCTTTCTGGCGGATCTGATCACCATTGATCGGGTCATTTAAATAAAATGTAAAGTTGGTATGCAGGTCAAAATAATAATTGGAATAATAAAATTGGTTCTTGAAAAAGCTGCCGTTTTTTAAGGTAGTAATGAATTGGGCATTGGCATTACTGCGTGAAGTTTCTCCACCCTCTGTTGAATCAATGGCACCATAGAAGCTGATCGATCCGTTTGCAACAGCACGGTCAGGGATTTGTCCTGATGCATTCCATTTACTGTTAAAGCTGGAAGCCGACAGTATTATAAAGGTTTTATCGCTGATCTTACCATTGTATTTTGTAAAGAAATTAAATCGCTTATAATTCTGTGGATGATCAAAGTAACCATTTGAATATGCGTACTCTGAAGCAAGATACCAGGATTGTTGTTTTTCTTTAGCATGATCATTCAGTAAATTAAACATACCCAATGCACGATACGTATCAAATATCCCGCCTTCGACCTTTACCAAATTATTACTTAATCCATTTTTTGTTTTCAAATCAACAAATCCTGAAGTTGTAAAGTTGCCTTTGCCGGCATTATACGGTCCTTTTTGAAAATCAACATTTTCAACAGTTTCCGGAATGATAAAGTGCATATCGGCATATCCCTGACCATGTGCCTGAGATACCATATTTACAGGCACTCCATCTGCCATAATATTGATATCGGTTCCGTGATCACAATCAAAACCACGAACAAAGATCTGTTCGGCTTTACCACCACCCTGATGCTGACCAATAAATAAACCCGGAACTATTCTTAAAATTTCCTGCGAATTATTTACGCCACGCATTTTGATATCCATCTTACTGATGGTCTTATATTCCTGCCCCGCTTTAGCGGTTACTATTACATTTTGCAAGGATGTTTTTTGTTGTGCTAAGATCAAGGGTTCATCCGATTTGAAAGATGCATAAGAAATAATTTTCGTTTCATAGCCAATGGATGCGATTTTAATAGACACCACTAAGCCCAGGCTATTCGTTAAATTAAATCTCCCCCTTTCATCAGTGATCGTATTGATATTCATGGGAAGTAATGTGATAGTTGCCCCTTCTAAAGGAAGATGCGTATTACTATCCAATACAACAGATCTGAACGTTTTTTGGGGAAACGCAGAAACGCTGAAAAGAGTAAATAAAATAAATATCAATTTTCTCGGCATCTTTTGAAAAAGGCTTAACCCATTTAGGTAAAGTTATTATTCCAAAGGATGTTTTTGGTGATATTTATCAGTAGAAAAAGTGTTTTTACAAAGCCGGCTAATGAATTTAGGGAACAAGGAAAAGAATTCTAAAACAAAGAGCAGTTTAATGAGACAATTAAAACCTTGCATTCAACTTAACCCCTGACTTTATTTCATCAGTTGCTTTCATCAATAAAGTATCGCCTTCATTGAGGTTGCCGAATACTTCGATCTTATCGCCCAAATTCATTCCATTGCGAACATCTACCCATTCTGCCCTTCCATTTTTTAAACGAATAACAAACTTCTTTTCTAATGTTGTAGCTATGGCAGAAGAAGCAACAGCAAAGGATGCGGCTGTTCGCCCTAATTTAATGATGGCATTTGCATACATACCGGATTTCAATTCTTCTTTATCATTCTTAAAAAGAAACTCCCATGTTTCTGTTCTGTTGTCCTTTCCGATCATATCATTCTTTCTGCTTAGTTCTGCATAATACTTTTTATTGGGTTGTGCATCTACCGTAAAAGCAATGAATGAAGAATCAGGTAATGTTGCGGTGTATGCTTCCGGTACCGGCACTCTTAATCTTAGGACATTTGTGTTTTCAATTACCACAATTGGCTTTTGTGTGGCCGACCCAACCAATGCACCTGCATCTGCATTTCTTTGCGTAACCACTCCCTTAAAAGGAGAAGTGATGGTCAAATAATTTTTTAATTCAGCAAACGAGTTTAGTTTAGACTTCGAAGCATCCCATACAGATCTATCGGCCAACATATTCGTTTTGGCTTTCTCCAGTTCAACCGCGGCCACTGTTCCATCCACTTTCGACGCACTTAGAATTCGGTTATAAGTATCGAGACTTCCCAGGTATTTTGAATGGGCAGTTTGAACTTCTGCATTTGCCTGTTCATAATTCGAAACAATTTCCGGTGCTTCCAGCTGAGCAATTAACTGCCCCTGTTTAACATGATCGCCAATATCAACCTTGATGGTTTTGATATAACCGCTTACTTTAGCAAAGACCTCGGCTTTATCCAATGCCGATAGTTCTGAAGGAAAAGTAAACTGCTTATTGATGTTTTGTTTTTTGAGCATAAAAACAGATACCGAATCCTGCATCTCTTTCTTTGGAGACTGATCCATATTATTTTGTTTGCATCCTGTTCCAAAAATGAAAATAACAGAAACGGTTATTATTGAAATCAATCTATGTTTCATCTGTTGTGTTTTATATGTAAACCGGAATAGATCTTTATTTGCTTTCATAATATTTACTGTTTATATCATCAGGGTCTAAAGAATTGCTTTTGTATATTCTTTTATCATACATCGCACGATAGGTAATTGGTAAGAAGACAAGTGTGCTGATCGTTGAAAAGACCAGGCCGCCAATGACTGCAATACCCAAAGGGGCTGTTTGATCGCTACCTTCTCCAATACCGATGGCCATGGGTATCATTCCTGCGATCATGGCAAGGCTGGTCATTAAGATCGGTCTGATACGATTTCCTGCAGCCAATAAATAAGACTGCTCATTGTTTTGTTTTTGATATTGGTTGGCATTGGTAATAAATAAAATGGCATTGGCTACTGCCACACCTATTGCCATGATAACTCCCATATAAGCCTGAATATTCAAGGTCTTCCCCGTAAGAAATAAAAACAAAAGTGAACCTGATAACACTGCCGGTATAATGGATAGAATAGTAATGGATGAACGGAAGGATTGAAAACTGATAGCCAGTAACAGGAACACCACAACCACTGCAATTATCAACCCGTATTCTAATTCACTGATGGTTTGATGCAAGAGATCTGCTTGTCCTCTTACATTTATTTTAACGCCTTTGGGTAATTCACCCAAAGATCTAATGGCTGCATTTACATCTGTTGAAGCAGTACCCAGATCCTTATCATATATATTGGCAGTAAGGGTAATGAATCTTTGCTGATTGATACGATCATATTCACCGGGCGATGTTATTTTTTTCCAGGTGGCAACATCTCTTAAATAAACCGGAACGTTTATATTGGTTGAAACAGGGATCAGATCTAATTGCTCAGGGCTATTCATTTTGTATTGAGGATATTCAACCTGAACCTGATAAGCTGTTCCGGTGGTTTTATCCAACCAATAATTAGGTTGCGTAAATCTGCTTGATGAAGTAGCCGCAACAGATGATCTACTTATCTGATCAACAGTCAATCCTAATTGCCCTGCTTTTACCCTGTCGATATCAATTTTAAGAGTAGGATAATCGAGGGCTGTTGCAATTTGTACATCACGTAAATATGGAATGGCAGACAGCTTTTTTTGCAATTGTTCTGCGATATCTTTTGACTGAGATAAATTCTTTCCTAATACTGCAATTTCAATTGGATTATTTGAGCCAAGATTAATGACCTGTTCTACTAAGTCGCCCGGCTCAAAAGAAATTTTACTTTCCGGTAATGATGATCTAACAGCAGCACGCATCTGTTCTTTAAATGATTCTATTTTAATGCCTGCCTCTTTCTTTATGCTGATCTTGATCACTGCTTCATTTGGGCCGCTGGTCCATAAATGAATTAAGTTAACCGGATAGCTGGATGGTTGTGTTCCAACAAATGCAGAACTGATCTCCACATTCCCATTTGTGATACTATCTGCTATCAGTAATAATTTTTTTGTTGCTTCCTCTGTTCTCTCCACTCTAATGCCCGATGGTAAACGCAAACGGATCTGCACTTGTCCGGCATCTACTTTTGGAAAGATCTCTGTTCCGCTAATAGAATATAGTCCCAGCCACAATGCAACAGTCAGCAGAATAAAAACAGGCGGCAACCAGTTTGACTTAGCAGCAATTTTTTGTAAAAACTTTTTATACTTTATTTTAAAATCTTCGAATCGATGATGAGATGATTGCGTTGTTTTTTCTTTCAATATCCAATTAGCTGCAACGGGAACAAAAGTTTGAGATAAGAGAAAGGAAGCGATCATCGCCAATCCAACTGCTAATGATAAAGGAAGAAACATGGAACCCGGGATCCCTGTCATAAAAAGTGCAGGTACAAACACAGCAAGAATACAGAGTAATATCAACAGCTTGGGTAATGCAATTTCCATACTTGCATCGAGGATAGCTCTTTGTTTTGTTTTCCCTGATTCTACATGGGTATGAATATTTTCAATGGTCACCGTTGCTTCATCCACCAATATTCCAATGGCCAATGCCAATCCCCCCAAAGTCATGATATTAATGGTTTGCCCCAGCAGCGACAAACAAATGATCGCTGATAACAATGCCAACGGAATGGTCAACACAACGATCAATGCAGCCCTTCTGTCGGCTAAGAACAAGAGCACCATCAAGCCCGTAAGGATCGCTCCTAATCCGCCTTCATAAACAAGGTTTTTAATGGATTGAATAACGTATCCCGATTGATCAAATTCATAAGAGATCTTGATATCATCAGGAACGGCAGCCTGCATATCGGGCAATGCTTTTTTTACTCTCTGTACAACATCCCATGTAGAAGCATCGGCACGTTTAGTAACCGGAATATAGACAGAACGTTTCCCATTGATCAATGCATAACCTGTTGTAACATCTGCGCCCAGTTCTACACTGCCAATATCTTTTACATAAACAGCTGCATCGGCCCCTAATCTTACAGGAACATTTTCCAGTTCTTTAATATTTTCTACAATCGTATTTTGCGGCGTGATCATTGTTTCATCGCCCACCCTGATATTACCTGCAGGTGAAATGCTGTTTGATCTTGCTAAAGCCTGAACAACATCATCGGGTGATAAATGATAATCCCTGATCTTATCGGGGTTTAGTTTTATGATCACTGTTTTTTGATTCCCTCCAAATGGCGGCGGTGCCGATACACCTGGTAAAGTAGAGAACATCGGTCGCACTTTAAATAAAGCAAGGTCTTGTATCTCTCCCAGTGTTTTTGTATCCGAACGAAAAACCAATTGCCCAACGGGCACACTTCCCGCATCAAAACGGGTAATGAAGGGAGGCACTGTTCCCGGTGGCATGAATGCTCTTGAGCGATTTACATAACCCACTACTTCGCCCATGGCCTGACTCATATCCGTTCCATCCTGAAAAACCAATTTGATGATGGCTGCCCCCTGAATAGATTTTGATTCAACAAATTTTACACCCGTTATGTAGAGGAAATGATATTCATAATAAGAAGTGATAAAGCCTTCCATTTGTTCGGGCGATAAACCTCCATAAGGTTGCGCCACATAAATAGTGGGCAGACCCATTTTGGGGAATATGTCAATCTTCATTTTTTGAATGGACAAAAATGAAAAGAACAAGATCGCAATGATAAATACAATAACGGTTACAGGTTTTTGTAAAGCACTTTTTATAATATTCATAACTGCTTTATTTAACTTGATTTAGAAATAAGTTGATGTTACCTGTTACAGCAGCTTTATACAGTAAGGCTTTCCAAACTGCCATATAGGTAGTTTTATAATCCACTTTCGCTTTCACTAAATTGTATTGAGCCTGCACCACATCGGCATAATTTGCCAGACCTGCATGATACCTTGACAAAATAGTTTTATACACGTAATCGGATGATTGCAGCAATGGATAGCTTTCTTTTACTACCTGCAATGCATACTGCAATGTTGTATCTGCGGTTTGTAATTGCTTGCTGAGTTGTAGATTAATACCATTCAATCTTTCTTCATCCGCTTTTATCAAAAGATCTTCCTGCTGAACATGAGATTTGATCCTTAAAGATTGCAGCAATGGCAGGCTTAACTGTACACCAACACCATAGTTGATCCTTTGTAAGCCTAGTCCGTCAAAGCTGTTGATCATTCCGTCATAACTGATACCCGAGCCTCTTGCATAGGTAGTTCCCCAGACATTGAGCATGGGTGCTGTTGTTTTGGTAAGGGCTTTTCGCTTCGCCTTATCTAATTCAATGGAAGAAGTATATAAGGATTGTAAAGGGTGTTTAATGGTATCAGCCACTACAAAATATTGAGGCACTTGATTAAAGAAGGAACTATCGCCAATAGATATATTTTCTTTAGAAGCTAATAATTGTGTCAAGACAATCATAGCCTGTTCATTATTTTTCTTTATGCTGAGTAAGTCGATCTTAGCCTTAGACTGTTCCGAAAAGAACAAAGCAGTATCAACACCGGGCTTGATACCATTTAGAACCAATATTTTAACTTCTGATAAATTGGTTTGAGAGCGGATCAGGTTTTCATCATATACTTTGATCAGTTCCTTTATAGTTAATGCATCCAGATATGCATTGATCAGTTTGACCTTATATTGAAAGATCTCATTGGCGGCATCAGAAGCTGCATAACTTACTCCTGCTTCCGCATAAGCAGTTTGTGCTTCACGCTGACCAAAAGTAATGGGTTGCCAGTTCAGTAACAGGCTTGTGGCAGTTCCAAAAACAGCACTCAGATCATTTGTTGATGATGGTGGTCCGCTGATGGGCAAAACAAACTGCGGATACAGCATACCGGTTATATTATTATGTGTTGCATAATTGATCTGATAAGAAGCGTCGAGAGAGGGAATATTTGTATTCTTGCTGGTCTCTACCGTTTTTTTTGCTGCATCAACTTCAAATGCTTTTGACTTTAATAAGGGATAATTGGATTCACCCATATGCAGGATCTCCTGTAATGATAGCCTTACAGCGGGTTGTGCATAAGACTTATGTAAGAGAAAAAGACATAAGATCAAGAACAATATCCCTTTAGTTTGCATGCTGTGATGATTTATGTAAGATGCTGATAGCTTTTATTTTATGAGCAATATAACCACATTAGCATAAAAGGGGAATAGACTATTCGGTGAATAGGGTTTCCTTATTACCGATTTTAGAAAAAAGATGGATCAAACATCTGTTCATCGATCATACTCTTATTCTATTTGATAAAAACAAGTTCACTTCTTGTCCGGTGTATTTTGTCCCAAGAAAAACAAGATGCAATATTTTTTTGCAGCAATTATAGTTCGGTTTAAATATCGCTCATCGTTACTTTAAGCTGATGAATTTAATTATGAGGAGATAAGAGAGATGTCTTAAAAAAAGGTGGTTTTATAGACTATAATTTAGACTGTGTTTGCTCACGATTTACAGTACCAATTATTTATGCAATGGCATCTTCAATTTTAAGTACAAATGCATTTTGAAAGGAGGCTTGATCCGGCATTATCACCTGAAGGCCTTCCGCAGTTTGCTGAAAATTCAACGCTTCATGATATCCCAATAAACTTACCCTGGATACTTTTCGGGAATTATTCAATGCAATCGTTTTAATAACAGTTTTGTTTTCTTTGGGCCAGCCGAATACAATGGCATACAGTATCTTCCCCTTAGTAGTAAACCTCATATCTTCAGATCCAAACGGTTTGCCTTTTCCTTCATTGAAACCCTGCGCACTAAGGAGTGCAGCTGATTCTATTGCAGGCCCTTCCCCATAGGTAGCCCAAGGTCGTGTACCATAAATACCTTCTCCATTGATCTGCATCCAGGCTGCTATTTCTTCAACAACCTTATATTCTATTTCATCTATCGTTCCATCGCCACGTACCGGTATATTCAGCAATAGGTTCCCATTCTTGCTTACCACATCTGCCAATGTATGGATCACTGTTTTTGCAGATTTATACTTATTATTATCAAAGACCCTACGGTCATAATGCCATCGACCTATACAGGTATCGGTCTGCCAAGGAAATGGTTCAATTTGATTGCTTTGCCCACGCTCAATATCCCATACCATACATTTTTGCTGTTGTGCATCCAGTATTTTACCATTGATCACTGCCTGAAGACTGCCATGTTTTTTAATACTGCTATTATAGTAATGCGCTGCGATGCGCAAACCCACATCGCTGGCCGGCCAAAGGGGTAATGCTGTATCATCAAAATACATTAATTCAGGCTCATATTTATCGATCAGATCAATGGTACGTTTATAAAATTTTTCGCAATATTCTTTTGAAGGTACCGTAACCCCATTGCCCCAATTCCATTGTTGATGGATCATGCCATTATCCAGACTGTTAGTACTCAAGGGATGATTCTGGGCATAGAGTTCCTGAGGATCATAGCCTTTCCACCAGGCGTCTTTACCATCAGCTAGGGTAAGTTTACCATCATAAGGGATCCCGGCATATGATCCATTTTTGTCGGCCCTCTGCGCTGTTTCGTACCAGCTCCAAGCATGAGCAGCATGAATACTCACTCCAAAAGGCAAGTGATTGTTCTTGGCTGCTTTCGCCCAACCGCCGATCAGATCTTTCTTTGGTCCAATGCGTGTAGCATTCCATTCCTGGTGTTTACTCTTATATAAGTCAAAATTATCGTGGTGATTTGCCAGTGCTACAAAGTATTTAGCCCCTGCTTTTTTGTATAAAGCAACCAGTTCTTCGGGGTTCCAGTTTTCTGCTTTCCATTCGTTTATTATTTCCTTAAAACCAAATTTGGATGGATGCCCATATTTTTCACAATGAAATTTATATTGGTCACTTCCCTCCTGATACATTCCACGTGCATACCAGTCGCCACGTTCCGGCTGACATTGCGGTCCCCAATGCGCCCAGATACCAAACTTAGCATCGCGAAACCATTCAGGCACTTTGTACTGCATAAGCGAATCCCAATTGGGTTGGAAAGGGCCGGTCGCTTTATTCCCGGATGAATGGAATGGATGACCCAATACATTGGACAGGTAAAAAGATGAAATACCTGCAGCCATACCTTTTATCAACGTTCTTCTTTTCATATGATACAGTATCATTTTATTTTTTAAACAACGGGCCCGGTTATTTTGTTTCCACATCAATGATCTCCCTGCCTTTTTTTCCTAAATATTTCTGAATAACAGGTATATAAGCATCGCCTCCATTCCCGCTATTGGTGAATATGACCAAGCCTTTTTTTGATCTCGGTAACATGAAGATAATCGTTTGTGTGCCCTTGCCAACTCCACCATGAGTGATCACATTTTCATCTTCAATTTCGTCAACCATCCAGCCTAATCCATAATATTGGTGTGCTTTTATTTGAGTTTGATCGGCCACCATTTCATCATACAATTTCTTTTTTATCCCGGCACCATTCATAACAAAAATTAAAAACCTGCTATAATCTTTAACAGTTGTTAATACACCAAATGCTGCACTTGCACTTTTGCTGTTAATGGAAGCGTCATTATAAAGATTGCCGTCTTTATCGTATGGTTTTGCAAACCTTGTTTCGTCAATGCCTGCGCCCCAGAAGAATTTAGTGTCATTCATTTGCGCCGGTTGAAATATGAGTTCGTTAGCCAATAGGTCTAATGACTTACCAAATTTTCTTTCTACCGCTTTTCTCAAATATTCAAAACCTTCGCCTGAATAATGATATTTCGTTCCGGGTTCCGCTATAAAAGATAATTTGTTATCTGCATTTTCGCTACGCCAATTGGGGAAGCCGGAGCGATGGCTTAAAATAAATCTCGTGGTTAGTGTTTTTACCCGTGGATCGTTCATTAGATCAGGATCTAACCAATATTTATAAATGGGTTCGTCTAAACTCCATTTACCTGCATCAATCAATTTCAATACAACCATTGCTGTAATTGGTTTTGTGAGGGATGCAATTGTGAAGATCGCATTGTTAGGGGCCGGTCTGCCCTTTTCCAAAAACCCGTATACTTTGGCTTCTTTTATTTTTCCATCTTCTATATATCCGATCCCTAATGCAGGAATATTATTTTTGATCAACCATTTCTCCGTTTCCGCTTTGTTTGAAAACAGAAGTTTCTCGCTAATCGAATCTTTACTTGTATCTGCTTGTGCAAATAGAATAGTTGCCGTTAAGCAAAATAAGATGACAATACAATAGTTTTTCACTTGCTGCTTGTTTAAATAGATCTATACTGTTATTAGCGAGCTTATATCATTTCGCCTTATCTGGCTGTTATGTTATAAGATGGAATATATAAATATCATCTTTTATTTTTTGTAATTGGGTCTCATAATTTGTTGGGTCAATGAACCTTTCTATGCAAGCTTATAGCGATCAAAATGATTTATGAGAGAATTTCTCAAACAAAGGGTGGTTTTAAGAATCAATTTTCTACTGTCAAAAAACAAATTTCATTTTAGAAACTTATCTCATTTGGATATCTCATCGATAGTTGGGCTTCAATAAGATATTAAGCAATAGAAACATCAATTTCTATACTTGTTCCTTTTCCGATAACAGAATCAATTGAAAATTTCCCATTGATAGCATAGGTCCTTTCACGTAACCCTACAATTCCATGATGTAATAGTGTATCAACTTTATTTGTATCGAACCCAATTCCATTATCACCGATCTTCATTGAATAACTTTTATCAGCCTTATACAATTCAACCTTTATAATTGTTGCATTTGCATAGTGCAAGATATTCGTTAAGGCTTCCTGAAATATCCGGAAAAATGCAAGATCAATATCAAACGATTTTTTTTCATTCTCAATAACAGAATTCGTATGGAATTCAAATTTGATCTGTGTTATTTTTAATTTTATTCTGGCATACCATTTAATAGCGGCCTCTAATCCAAGCTCATCCAGGATACTTGGATGAAGTGAATTAAATATTGTTCGGCTGATATCGATCAATCTATTGGCAATTTCATTTTGCTCGATCAATATTTTTTTATCCTCTTTACTCAGGTCTTTGATCTTATTTTTCAAATAAGTTGCATTCATACTCAATGCCACTAAGTTCTGAGAAAGCTCGTCGTGAATTTCTTTGGCAATAGCAGATCGTTCTTCTTCCCGTATCGTTTGGAGGTGATTAGATAATTCCCTTAACTCAGTATTTAGCTTTTTGATTTGCTCTTCGGTTCCTTTTCTTTCTGTTATATTTTCTTTTACTGCTATAAAATTAGTAATGATCCCTGCTTTATTTTTTATAGGTGAGATATGTGCGTGCTCCCAATAGGTAGCTCCGTTTTTCTTTTTATTATAAAAAACACCTTCCCATTTTTCGCCACTTGTTATTGTATTCCACAATTTCTCATACTCTGCATCGGTCGTATAACCTGATTTAAGTATTCGTGGATTTTGTCCAATTGCTTCATTAAAGCTATAACCTGTCAATTCTAAAAAAGCAGGATTTACATATTCAATATTCCCTTTTTCATCAGTTATAACAATAGAAATATTATTCTGCTCCACTGCCTGATAGATCTTTTGTAACTCATTTTCCAGATTGACTCTTTTATCAATATCCTGAAATGTTCCTGTTATGCCAACACAGGCTCCATCTACAATTTCGGGTTTACAAATAGCCCTTACCCATTTCTCATTCCCTTTTGCTGTAATGATCAAGAATTCTTCGTCAAAAGAAGAACCATTCTTCATTGAATCTTCCAACAACCGACTTACTCTTTCCCGATTCTCGCCTTCTTTATATAATCCAATTCCAAACTCTAAAGTGGGTTCAAAGTCTAAAGGGACTTCGATAATTTCTTTAAGTACTCTGGTATAAATAAGTTTTTGGGATTTAATATGATAGTCCCATCCCCCGATTATGCCCATACTGCTTGTGGTCTCTAAAAGACTTACTAATTTTCCTTGTTCACTTAAATCAGTGATATTAAAAAATGCAAACTCATTATTTAATTCATCTCTGAAAAGGGTGGATGAAATCTCGGCTTTAAATAATTCCCCTCCCTTACGTTTACAGGTATAGATCTCTCGTGTACTTCCAGATTTGCTTCTCTCAGAATGGATCTTATTTACATTTTCATCTAATTCAACAATATCTTTTCTCGTCAGTTGCCGCAGTTCCTGTTTTGAATATCCAAACATTTTACAAGTCGCTTCATTACCCTCAATTATTTCACCTTCGGGGGTTCCCAATAAAATGGCACCCATTACATTCTCGAAAATGGAATGAGCAATATTGTTTTTTACAAATTCAGTCCGGTAATTTTTATTTTCTGAGGGAAGCTTATCGGTAAGCTCTATTTTGCCAATTAAAGCATTGGGCACATCAGTATCTGTTTTTAATATCTTGGACAAAAGGGGGTTATTTTATCTTGGATAATATATTTGAATCTACAACTAATTTGAATGATTCCTGCTAATGTTAATTTTTTTTATGTAGAAAGAAAATTTATTGAATTATTACCTCCAAAACCAAATTATCAAAGAAAGGGTGGTTTTTATATTGTATTATAACAACCTTCCTTTTATGAAACGCCTATTCAATCAACCCATTTTCAATTAATCACCAATTCTGCAAATAGTAGATCTTTTCTAAAAAACATTTCATGAATATCGAGCCCGGTATGATCCTTTTTATATATTCGTTCATTAGTCTTTTCACGCATCATCAAACGGGTAATAAAAAAATAACAGGGCAATCGTGGTCCGCATTTATTTTTTAAGGATATTGACCCCCGCATCTAAAAATGCAACAAACGCAGCACTACTATCAACCCAATTAATGGATCATTTATAAAAACACAATCAATAGAATGAGCAAAAACAACATGAACAACACGATGAGGGTCTATCACAGATACTTAGGTTATTTCTTAGCAGGTATCATGGCGGTCTATTCTTTAAGCGGCATCGTACTGATCTTCAGGGATACCGATTTTCTGAAACAAGTAAAACAAAATGAAAAACAATTAAAACCCAATCTTACCGGTGAAGAATTGGGCAAGGAACTGAGAATGAAAGATCTTAAAATAGACAAGGAAGAAGCTGGTATCCTTAGTTTTAAACAAGGCACTTATGATAAAGCAAGCGGTGTTGCAAAATATACAACTAAGGAACTGCCTACCTCTATTGCAAAGCTTACCAAATTGCATAAAGCATCTACAAAAGAACCCCTGTTCTTTTTGAATGTATTTTTTGCTGTTAGCCTATTCTTTTTTGTATTGTCTTCATTCTGGATGTTCTTACCTAAAACAACCATTTTCAAGAAGGGACTTTATTTTACGCTGGCGGGTATTGTTTTAACCATCATTTTACTTGTTATATAAATGAGTTGCTAACTGAAGAATATTTCGTTCTCTCTGCAGAAAGAAAAAGGGAGTAATAGAATTTACTCCCGCTGTTAAGTACTACCGTTCACTTAACACTAAACTTCATTTAAATAATTTTATAGGATCAGGGAACAGCATTTATAAAATGCTGTTCCCTGATCTTTTGGTCTTTCCTTTTTTATTGTTGCATACTGTCAGAACCTGCCTGTAATGAAGCAGCTGTTTTTCTTTTGAATAAGTTCATATCGATCTTACCAAAGCGGTAAGAAAAAGTTAATCTGAATATTTGCGGATTACGCAAACGGTTATAGTCCTGAACAAAATAATCGGAATAAGAATACTGATCATTGATCCTTGATCTGAAAATATCATTGACACTTAAAGTAACCGCTGCCGCATTGTCTTTCAGGAATGTTTTCTTGATGGCAAGATCCACTCCGTAGAATGATTTGATATAACCCTGTGATGCACTTTGCGCCTGCATGCCCGGAGCGCCCATCATGCCCTGGCTGGAATTAACGGGCAAATTTGTCTTTGACTGATACATGGCCGAAAGCTGTACAGTGAAATTAGAAGGAAGTTTAAAATTGCCATTGAACTTACCAAACCAGCTCCACATCGCATTTTGCTGCAAGGTTGTAACGTTGCTTGTATTTACTTTCGAATTATACAAATTAATATTGGTGCTGATGTCCAGCCATTTTGCAATATTATTAATGGATGTAAGTTCTAATCCGGTATTATAACTCGAATTCGCGTTGATATAAGTATTGATCAAAGCAGTATTACCTGTTAACGGATCTGTGTCCTGATATAAATAACGGGTAATTAAATTTTCGGTGTACTTATAATAAACCGAAGCAAGGATACTGTTACCGCCTTTGAATCTTTTCATATAACTCATTTCGAGCGATTGTGTGAATTCAGGGACCAGATCAGGATTTCCTTTCGTGATATTCAGTTTGTCGGTTGAATCGGCATACGGTATCAACTGAAAGAAATTAGGCCTGTTTATTCTTCTGGAATAACTTAATTGCAGATCCTGTGTGCTGCTTAATTTCTGACTTAGAAATATCGAAGGGAAAAGACTGATCGGGTATTGGTTATTATATTCCTGACCATTACTTGCTAATACTCCTGCATAAGAAGAACTTTCGGCACGCAGACCAGCTTTATAACTAAAGTTCTTGATACTGCTGCTAATGGTAGCATAAGCTGCATAAACATTGTCTTTATTGGAATAGTTACTGGTGGGTGAAGGGATCAATTCATAACCACCGCCTGATTTACTATACACATAATTGTAATTATCATTGAGCCTTGATCTGATAGATGCCCTTACACCTGTTTCGAGTTTAGTGAGTGATGTGATGGGCTTAACATAGTCGGATTGAATGATCAGATTCTGATCATTGCCATCACTTAATACTTTTTGCAGATCAGTAGATGCAATGCTGGCACCTGTATAATAGTTGGTAGTATATAAAGCAGTACCTGTACTGTTACCACTGAAATAATTTACATCAGCTGTCCACTCTTCTCCATCTTTCGGGAACAAATGTTTTATTCCCAGAGAAAAACCTTTGCCGTTAAAGGCTCTTTCGCTATTGGTCAAGCGCTGACTGTAAGCACTCACTTTTCCGCTGCTATACACGCTATCGGTATAGATATTACTGATAACGCCCGGTTTGAAATCGGCATTCACCATAAAACCTATTAAGGATAAAGTGGTACGATTACTGATAAAATAGTCTGCTCCCAAACGACTGAAGTTCATGTTTCCTTTATTCTTTCCGTCATCTTGCTGGTTGATCTGTAACTCTGGAACAGTTGACAGATCCAAACGGTTGGTAGCACTTGTTGTGTTATCTCTGATGATATTGCCGTTAAAGCTGGCGGTTAAATTGACCTTACCTTGACGCAGATTCAGATCTGCACCACCGTTAACACCGCCATAATCATCAGCGCCAATACGAACACTTCCGTTATAACCCTGTTTCTTATTTTTCTTTAATACGATATTCAATATTCCTGCACCGCCGCCTGAAGCATCATATTTGGCAGATGGATTGGTGATCACTTCCACAGATTCGATCGCATCCGCAGGGATCTGATCGAGCGTAAGAGTAGTTGGTCTTCCATCAATGAATAATTGCGGGGTACTGTTTCGAAGCAATACATTTCCATCAATATCAACTTGTAATGAAGGAACATTCTTCATGACATCAACGGCTGTACCTCCTGCACTTACAATGTTCTTTTCTACATTGAAGATTTTTTTATCTGCACTCAAAGACAGCATTGGTTTTGTTGAAACCACTACCACATCTTTTAATGTTGTTACCTGTTCGAATAATTTGATATTGCCGAGATCTTTATCAAATGAGGGCATTCCGCCTGAAGCTCCTGCCGCCGGTTTTTGACCATTCGCATTACCGCTGGGCATAAAAGAAATATTCTGCTGTATCGTTTTGTAACCTGATGCAGAGATCTTCAATGTCAATGGAATTTGTGTTGGCAGTTCATCGAAATCAAATTCGCCTTTTCCTTTTGTTACCGCAGCTTTCAAAAATACATCTTTCATCTGTTTTGAAGTGGAATCAAACTTCTTTTGCATCAATACAACCGATACATCAGCGATCGCTTTATTGGTGCTGTCGATGACCTTTCCGTAGATATGTCCGCTGTTAGGCATTGACTTCGAACCTGCATTCATTCCACCCGGAATTTGTGCATTGATCCTGCTACTGAGAATTAAAACAAAGGCTGCAATAAGTATTTTTTTCATGATCTTTTATTTTGACAGCATAAAACTAGACCGTAAAAAAGCAGATCATTTGTAAATGAGATAAGGGAGAAAAATGTTGCGACGAAATCGCAAAACAGCAGGAAACTAAATCGGGTTTTTACCCATAAGTGCAGAAACGGATTCTTTATACAGCTCGCTTATCGGTAATTCCATACTACCTAAAAAGACACTGTTTTTTCTGATGGCAGTTATTTGCGAAACCGATACGATATAGGACTTATGTATCCGTATAAAATTGGGGAGCAGAAGTTGTTCTTCGATCGCCTTCATACTCATTCTGGTAACAACGGGTTTGGTGGAACTAACCAAATGGATCTTTATATAATCTTTCATCCCTTCCACACATTTTACATCTTTGGTTACCACTTTGAGCATACTGTAATCAACATTCACAAAGAAATATTCAGCTTGCGTAACAACATCATTGCTTTTATTTTTGAGTTGATACAATTCATTTGCTTTGCCGCATGCTTTAATGAAACGATCGAGTGAAACGGGTTTCAATAAATAGTCCAGTACATCCAGATTAAATCCATCCAAAGCATATTTCTCATATGCGGTGATCAGAATGATCATGGGTTTTTGTGCAAGTGTTTGTATGAATTGTAATCCGGTGAGGCCGGGCATTTGAATATCGAGAAAGATAAGATCGATCTGCTCTTGTTGCAGCAATGGAATGGCTTTCACCGCGCTGTCGAAAGAAGCCACCAGTTTTAAGAAAGGTACTTTACTGATATTATCTTCCAGTAATTCGAGTGCCAGTGGTTCGTCATCTATTGCAATACATTTCAACATCAGCTTATTTGTATTTGAAGAGAAACAGTAAATTGATCGTCTTTCTCTGAGATCAATAGTTTGTGGTTTTTTCCGTAAAGCAGATCCAGTCTTCTTTTTAAATTAGGAAGTCCTATGCCATGTGTATTATCCTTTTCATCAGTTGAAGCGGGATTGAATTTATTTTTTACAATAAAATCCAGCACACCGTTTTCTGCAGTAAGAAGAATGTCGATGCTGGCATCTTCTATATTTCCCGTACCATGTTTAAAAGCATTTTCAACAAGTGGGATCAGCAGCATGGGTTCGATCTGGTACTGATCATTGGAAGGATGAAATGCAACATTCAATTTTAGTCTGTTCCCAAACCGCTGTTGCTGCAGATCGATATAACTCTGAATATAATCTATCTCGTTCTCGAGCGATACTTTAGTATCATCTGAATCGTAGAGCATATATCGCATCAGGGATGAAAGCTTGATGAGAGAGGGTTCCAGGAGATCAGATTTTTTTCGTGCCAGTGCCACCATATTATTCAACACATTGAACATAAAATGAGGACTTGCCTGAGAACGTAATAAGGTCAATTCTGTTTTCAGGTTCTCATTTTCTCTTTTTGCATTGATCTGGTCAGTTTTTATTTTATCCCTGATCATCGTGAATGCCGTGCTGAAGGATAGAAAGAATAAGAAAATAAAAAAATTAAAAAGCACATGACGATCCACTTCAAAATGCGGTCTGCCTGATAGGACCTTAAAGAAAAAATAGCTCTCCCAAGTTAAAAAGATATACAATGCCAACTGAATAGAAATATAATCCCGGTACCTGTTTGTATAAATAAATCGAGGTATCAATACGAAGGCGTTCAGATAAAAGAATGCAACCCAACTCAGATTCATGGCCCATTCAAGAATGGTAGACCATGTTTCTTTGGTTTCTGAAAAATGCGGTGCATTATTATTATGGGAAGAAGAGAGTAATACGGGTAATGAGAATAACAA
>CAIKTE010000072.1 GCA_903830285.1 uncultured Chitinophagaceae bacterium
ATAAGACAGATTTTACGTTTGCACTGCCAGGGATATAGTAAGTTAGCAATAGCTGCTCAATCAGGAGTCTCCCGCAATACACTAAAGAAATACATCAAAGAATTTACTGCTTCTAATTTAACCTTTGAAGAGATCAGTGAATTAAGTGATAAAGATTTAGAGGACTTGTTTGTAAAACCATCAGAAAACCCTTTAAATGAGCGCTTACAAATACTGTTCAATCTTTTTCCTTCCATAGATAAAGCATTAAAGAAAAAAGGCGTTACCCGGTATATTTTATGGGAAGAATATAAACGTAACCATCCTGATGGATTAGGCATCAGTCAGTTTAAGCATTATTATGCACAGTGGAAATCACAGGTAAATCCTACCATGCATATGGAGCATAAAGCAGGCGACAAACTCTATGTTGATTTTGCCGGTGATAAACTCAGTATCATAGATAAACAATCAGGAGAAATAACGCAGGTGGAAGTTTTTGTTGCCATTCTTGGAGCAAGCCAGTTGACTTATGTTGAAGCTGTAATGACTCAAACGAAAGAAGACTTTATTGCTGCCTGTGAAAACACCTTGCATTACTGTGGTGGTGTACCGGCTGCTATTGTTCCCGATAATTTAAAATCAGCTGTTACCAAAAGCAGTAAGTATGAACCTACGCTAAATGAAACCTTTGCAGATTTTGCAGAACACTACTCAACAACTATTCTTCCTGCGAGAGCTTACAGGCCCAGAGATAAGGCACTCGTTGAAAATGCAGTAAGAATTATTTACTCCCGTATTTATGTGAAGATTAAAACAAAGCATTACTACTCATTAGAAGAGTTGAATGCAGCAATCAGAGTAGAACTGGAACAGCATAACAATGCTCACCTCAGAGGTAGAAATTATAGTCGCAGACAACAGTTCGATGAGATAGAAAAAAATGTGTTGATGCCGCTTCCTCCATTACGTTATGAGATGAAGAAGTATCATTATGCTACTGTTGCTAAAAATGGGCATGTGGGTCTTAGTACCGATAAACATTATTACAGTGTACCCTATAAGTTCATTGGTAAAAAAGTAAAAATCCTGTTCTCCCGTCACAGTGTAGAAGTTTACTACAATTATGAACGCATTGCCTTGCATAACCGCACTAAAAGCCCTTATCAGTATACCACAGACAAAGAACACTTAGCATCTACTCATCGTTTTGTAAGTGACTGGACACCTGAAAGATTTATATCGTGGTCTGAAAGCATCCATGAAGATGTGAAACTGTATATTTTAAAAGTCCTTGATCGCAAACAACACCCGGAACAAGCATACAAATCTTGCGTGGGCATATTAGGTTTTGCAAAGAAAGTGGGCAATGACCGATTGATAAAAGCCTGTCAGCGTGCATTAGGTTATGGAGCCTATAACTATAAAACCATACAGAATATACTGGAGAGGGAGTTAGATCTGGGAGACGCGCCGGACGAAACTGACCAGTTAAAAATGCCATTCCATGACAATATCCGTGGCGAAAATTATTATCAATAGTCTATCACTAACAAAACAAATAACATGAATGAACTAACACTGGACAAAATGCGTAAAATGAAGTTACTGGGTATGTACAGGGCTTTTAAAACCAATCTGGAAACAGAAACCGGCGAGTCTTATACACCCGATGAAATTATTACTCATCTCATAGATGCAGAGTGGGATGAAAGACAGAATCGCAATATTGAATATAAAATAAAGAACGCCCGCTTTAGATATAAAGCCGCATTGGAAGATCTGTATTATCATGAAGAGCGTAACATTGATAAGAACCAGATGATGCGTTTTGCTGATTGCAGTTTTATTGATAAAGCAGAATGCATACTGATCACCGGCAGCACAGGTATTGGTAAAAGCTATATTGCCTCTGCGCTCGGTTACCATGCCTGCAGCATGGGATACAAAGTAGTGTACCATAATGTACCCAAACTTTTTTCTAAACTCAAAATGAGTAAAGCCGATGGTTCTTATCTCAAAGAGGTTACGAAAATAGATCGGCAGCATCTATTAATACTTGATGACTTTGGATTACAACCCCTCGATGCACAAAGCAGGGTGGTACTAATGGAACTTATGGAAGATCGTCATGGAAAAGGAGCTTTGATTATCACATCGCAAGTGCCGGTAAATAAATGGTATGATATTATTGGAGAACAAACAATCGCTGATGCTATACTCGATAGAATTATACATAATGCTCATCGTCTGGAACTCAAAGGAGAATCACTAAGAAAAAAACGACAGCTTAATAATGAACTTATTAATTAAATTTGATAAAGAATACAAAAGAAGAGAACATTGAAATTATTAACCACTAACATAACTGAACTGAAAATCTTCGCCAGCAATATAGGTGGTCAACTTGCTTCGGCTTGATGTGGTCAGTTTAATCGGCTTTTGCAGTCACTGAAGATTTTAGGATTCGGAATTACAATATCTTGAATAAAGTTATGTAGAACATAATTGAATAAATGTACAGGCATTTTTTTTTCATCAAGTTGTTCAATAATATCAATAATTATTATAGAATTGTTTTGAATGCCAATATGAACAAGTCCTCTAAATACCTTTTTTTCGGTATCTGAAATTACGTGAGTATAGTATGGCGAAAGTAGGGATACAAGTTTTGAAGTTGGGATTTCTGTTTCTTTTGAAAATTTGTCACGAAGATTCATATCACACTCCCATTTGTCAGCTTTAATATTTGCAATTTCTGCTATAACTTTTTCAAGTTCCAATGTATTGTCTCTTTCAAATTTAAGTTCTTTATAGTGTCTCATAATTTTCGCGTACTATTTATTAGTTCGGTTGTTCACAAGCTGACGCATAACGGGCAGGGCTTGCTGCTGTGCTGGAATTTATAACGTCCAACCCGGAACTGAAGCCCAATAGAATTACCGAAGATGAAGATATGAACTAAAACTCAATAGAATTCGGTCAGCCCGAACCGCTGCTGATAGCGAACAAAAAGATGAGGATTTATTCGTCTGATAGCATAGCAGCAAACCCAATGTTGTAAGAAGTTTTCTCAATTTAGGTAGTCCAAATATTCTTGAAGTGTCCATACATTGCCCTGCATATAAGTGTCTTTACATGCAGTATGAATAGCTTTGTCACCTGTTACAATAACTATTCTAACATCCTTATC
>CAIKTE010000073.1 GCA_903830285.1 uncultured Chitinophagaceae bacterium
GCATGGCTAATATGGCATCGATCACATCTTTCAACTTAAATAATAAGCTGAATACAAAAGCTACAGCGCCCAATACCAATAAAGAGATATGCGGAAAATGTTTGGTAGGATGCAGTTTTGCAAATACTTTAAAAAATGCGCCATCTGCCGCTGCTGCATAAGGAATTCTGCTATAACCAAGCGTTGCAGAAAATACGGATGCAAAAGCCACCCATAGGATCAGAAGCGTTGCAATATTCGCGGCAGTTGATCCCGCAAGAGTTTGTACAAATTCACTGACAACAAATTTGCTTTGCTGGATTTGATGCAGTGGTAAAACGGAAGCAACACTTACGTTCATAAGCAAATACAAAACTGCAATGCCACCTATAGAGATGAACATGCTTCGCGGGATATTTTTTTGCGGATCGATGATCTCGCCACCGAGATGACAAACATTATAATAACCCAGATAACTGTAAACGGTTTTTACACTTGCAAAACCAAGGGCAGCAGCAAATGCATGGTTGAGCTCTAATCCTTCATTGATATTTTTTATCGGTGCTAAAAAATTACCGTGCCATAATCCACCGCCGATGATCCATGCCATGGTAACTAAAACACCCATCCATAAGAACACCGAAATCTTTCCAATGGTTTCTATTTTTCTGTACAAGAGCAAAACAATTAGGAGAACAACAGTTCCACTAACTGCTTTGGCAGAAAGCGTATCGAGATGAATTAAATATCCGGCATACTGCGAAAAGCCAATTGCTGCAGAAGCTATTACCAGCGGTGCCTGTATCATTGTTTGCCATACAAATAGAAAGCTCATTAATTTACCCCAACGTTCTCCGTATCCTGCTTTCAAGAAATTATAACTGCCACCTGCTAAAGGATAAGCAGAACCCAACTGGCTCCATACATTGGCATCGATCACAGATAATACAGCTCCTGCTATCCATGCATATAAGAACCATGGGCCGTTCATGGTTTGTGCAACAATGCTCAACACCACAAATGGTCCGATGCCCACCATATCTGTCATATTAATGGCAGTAGCCTGCAACAAACCAATTCGTCTTTCCAATTTTATTCCATCAGCATTATTCTGCATGTGCGAAACAGGATTATAAGTTTAAAGTAAATCAAATTCAGGTTACCTATAAAAAGTATTTCTTTGTAAGCAAGAGCAAGCAATTATGAGCAGACTATTTTCAACGGTAGAATGGGCCAAAGGTTCCAATATTTACGAAGTAAACATTCGGCAATACACAAACGAAGGAACATTTGCCGCCTTCGCCAAACATCTTCCCAGATTGAAAGATATGGGAGTGGAGATATTGTGGCTGATGCCGATCACACCCATCAGTAAAATGGTCATGCAGGGAACATTGGGCAGCTATTATGCCTGCAGCAGCTATACAAGCATCAATCCTGAATTCGGATCCTTGGATGATTTTAAATTTCTGATACGTGAAGCACATTATCTGGGTTTTAAGGTCATTATCGACTGGGTAGCCAATCATACAGGATGGGATCATGAATGGTCAAAAGAGCATCCTGAATTTTATGTAAGAGATGAGGAAGGAAAATTTACTGAGAGAAATGGCTGGCATGATGTGATCGACCTGAATTTTGATAATCGAGCCATGCGAGGGGCATTGATCGATGCGATGAAATACTGGGTGAATGAATTCGATATTGATGGTTTTCGTTGCGATATGGCACATTTGGTTCCCTGGGATTTCTGGAATGATGCAAGGATGGCTTGCGAAAAAAATAAAAACCTATTCTGGCTGGCAGAATGTGAAGTTTTGGAATATCATGATGTGTTTGATGTGAGTTATGCGTGGTCATGGATGCATGTAACTGAAAAATTCGTAAAGGGAACTGCCTCATT
Organism: uncultured Chitinophagaceae bacterium; assembly: GCA_903830285.1. Classification (GTDB taxonomy): domain Bacteria; phylum Bacteroidota; class Bacteroidia; order Chitinophagales; family Chitinophagaceae; genus CAIQDX01. Next base: position 1,883 of record CAIKTE010000073.1, read on the forward strand.
AAGTGATGTAAGAAATGTATTACACGATTATTCTCATTATCCACAGGATACCCATAAATTGTTTTTTACTTCCAATCATGATGAGAACAGCTGGAACGGAACAGAATATGAAAAGTATGGGAATGCTGCTAAAGCCTTTGCCGTATTCACTTGTACATGGCAGGGCATGCCGTTGGTTTACAGCGGACAAGAATTACCCAACTACAAACGCTTGAAATTCTTTGATAAGGATGAGATCGACTGGAAAGAGCCTGTTGAGTTGCACGGTTTTTATAAAGCACTTTTAGAGCTACATAAAAACAAAGCCGTTGCGGAAGGGGAAACATTTATCCTGCCGACAAATCATGATGGATTGATGGCTTTTCTCAGAAAAAAAGGAGAACATGTTGTATTGGTGTTGATCAATCTTTCATCAGAAGATAAAGTACATATCACGGTAGAACATGAATGGTTGAATGGCCATTTTCAAAATATATTCTCAGAGCTCATTTTCTCTTTTCAACAGAAGGAACCATTTGAATTAATGGCGAATGAATACTTAGTATATCAAAAAAAATAAAAGCAGCTTTGAAAATAAAAAGTCCTGAAGAAATTTCTTCAGGACTTTTTATTTTCAAAGCTGCTTTTATTTTTTTTGATATACTAAGTATTCATTCGCCATTA
>CAIKTE010000074.1 GCA_903830285.1 uncultured Chitinophagaceae bacterium
CAATTCAATCCGGTCGTAATTCCTCTAACTAATCCCCGAAAATCCAACGGATTTTCCTTAATTTTATTCCCTGTATTTATATTTATTATTCTTCTACTTTAATAACTAAAATGATTGCTTTTTTTAATCTCCGGGAAAGTTATTTTAATTTTTTTTTTACTTATTCTGTTCTTCTTGCACTGGTACTGGTTTTAGCAGGTTGCGGCCTAAAAACAAAAGAAAATAACAAAACAGCTAACGATGACGCAAAAAATCTAACACTGCTTCATCGTTCACAGGAAAATCTTGATGAATCTGAAGCGGCTTTTCAAAAGGCCATAAAAATGAAACCTGACGATACCATCAGCTATATCGGTCTGACACGTCTCTATCTCCTGCAAAAAAAATATAACGCTGCAGAAAATACAGTTAAGGATGGATTGAAAATGATACCTGATAATGGAGACCTAAAGTTGATGTTAGCTGACATATATGACCTGAAAAACGAGAAAGAAAAAGCCATAATTCAATTAAAAGAAATAATTGAAAAAGATCCCAAGAACGTAAGTGCTTATTACAAATTAGCCAATCTTGATACTTCCGGTTCAACCGAAGGATCAAGAAAATACTATTTGCTAAAAGTACAAAATCTGAAACCTGCCAATATTGTGCCGCGCCTACAATTAGCAGAACTTTTTGCAAGCATTGGAAAAACTGATTCTTCTCTGTTCTACCTGCAAAGCATAAAAAAAATTGCACCCGGTTTCTCTAATTCAGCAGAAACATCCTTTCAAAAAGCTACTTCTTTATTGAATGCCAACCAGCCTGGCGGTGCCTTAGTTTACATACAACAATTTCATGACCTGATGAAAATAACTCCTGAATATGCAAGAGGAAGTGATGAAATTGAAACTCCGAAAAGTATTGCGGGATTTTTTGATTTCGATACCAATATACATTTACCTGTATCAGCTTTTGGTACTACTGCATCACCTCATTCCAATAAAAATATTTCCGTTACTTCTCCTTTACAGTATAAATATTTTTCAGAAATACCTATTTCTACGATTGATAACAGCTCAAAAGCTGAAAATTTCGTATTGGCTGTTGCTGATTATGGTGCAGAAGCAAATATGTATATGTATTCAAGCTATAGGATTCCGGGTGCCACTGTTTCCAAATCTTATTTGACTGCCATGCAGGGTACCTTCAAAGAATGCACAGTTAAGGGGGGAATAGATCATAATGGGCAGGATTTAGATGCCAGTTTTGCAGATTACGACAATGATGGTTACCAGGATCTTTTTATTGCCACTACGAATGGGATTCTCATATACAAAAACGAAGGAGACGGCACTTTTTCTAGGGTAACGGAAAAAATCGGACTGGATAATGCAGATAACGTAAGTAAAATTTTGTTTGCTGATTTTGATCAGGACGGAGATCTTGACATGTATGTTGCCAGAAAAGGAGGGAATAAATTTTTTCGTAATAATGGCGATGGAACTTTTACTGAAAATGCAGCTGCCATGGGACTCTCCGGTAATAAGCAAGGTACAATGAATATGGATTTTGGGGATTTAGATGAAGATGGGGATCTCGATATTATCGGCCTGAGTGAAGATAGGAGTATCGAATTATTTAATAATTCCTTGCATTCCAATTTCAGGGATATCAGTGAGTCTGAAGGACTTAAAAACCAAAAATATACAGGTACAGTTATTTCTATAGGAGATTACAACAATGATGGGAAACTAGATATATTTATTGCCGGAGGATCTGTCGGGAAATGTTTTTTATTTAAAAATGAAGGAGGGCATTTTGTTGTTGATAATAAAGTGACAGAACAACTAAACAGTTCGCTCACCGGGATTCAGGTATATGATATTGCGTTTGTGGATTATGATAATGACGGGCATTTGGATATTGTGGTGGCGGGTGTTAACAGGAATAGCAGCAAAAAAGGGGTAAGATTACTTCACAATGATGGCTCAAAAGGATTCAGTGATGTTAGTTCTCTGCTGCCTGAAAATGTGATCCAAGCTTATCGTATTGCAATTGCTGACTTTAATTATGATGGAGATAGAGACATTTTTTTCTATGGGCCATCGGGTGTACAGTTAGCCAGAAATGACGCAGGCAATTACAACAATTATATACAGGTTCAGCTTACGGGTCTTTCATTCGGCAACAACAAAAATAACAGATTGGGAATAGGTGCTCAGGTTGAGCTGAAATCCGGAGATTTATATCAATTAAAAACAGTTAAAGGCCCTCTAACAGAGTTTGGTGTTGGTACAAGAACTAAACTTGATGCTCTGCGCATTATATGGCCAAATGGAGTTCCGCAAACAATTTTGGATCCATCCCGTAAAGAAAGAATGCTGGAAGAGGCAAAACTGAAAGGTTCTTGTCCTTTCTTATTCACCTGGAACGGTGATAAATATGAATTTTTAAAAGATATGATGTGGAGAAGCGCCATGGGTATGCCAGTGGCCATTGAAGGTAATGATACAGCTTATGCCTATCAGGTCCCTTCCAAAGAATATCTACTTATTCCCGGTGACAAGTTAAAACCTCAAAACGGTCTTTATACTTTGAAGATTACTGAAGAATTATGGGAAGCGGTTTACTTCGACAAAACCGCACTTGTTGCAGTGGATCATCCTGATTCATTGGATGCTTATGTAGATGAACGATTGGTGGCTCCGCCTTACCCTGGCAAAAAACTGTATCTCGTGACAGATAAGCATTTACCCATCTCTGCTAAAGACGAAAAAGGAAATGATCTAATGCCTAAGATCAGCAATTATGATTTTCAATATGTCTCAAATCTTTCTTTGGGAAAATTTCAAGGACTTACCGGTGATCATGATTTGATCTTAGATCTCGGGAAGAAAGCAAATGTTGACAGCCTCTTCCTGTTTATGAGAGGCTGGATATTTCCCACTGACGCGAGTATCAACACAGAGCTAACACAAACTAAAAAATATCATTTGCAGCCTCCTTCATTGCAAGTCATCAATAAAGAAGGAAATTGGCAGACAGTGATAAAAGACATTGGTTATCCAATGGGAAGAGATAAAATGGTTATTGTGAATTTATCGGGTAAATTTTTAACCCCTGATGACAGGAGGGTGAGAATCCAAACAAACATGCAAATTTACTGGGATCATATATTTTTCTCTGCAGGCAAGGTCAATGCTCCCGTGAAAATGTTTGATTTGAAAATGGTCAATGCACAATTAAATTATCGTGGATATTCAAATTCTTATAATAAAGGTGGCCCCTATGGCCCACAGTGGTTTGACTATTATCATGTTAGTAAAGGACAAAAATGGAGAGATCTTACCGGATATTATACCCGTTATGGAAATGTAATGCCATTACTACAGAACGCTGATGATAAATACATCATAGCAGATGGGGGTGATGAAGTAACTATTAATTTTGATGCTACGCATTTACCGGCACTACCGAAAGGATGGAAACGAGACTTCCTGATTTATAGCGAAGGATGGGTAAAAGACGGAGACCTTAATACCGCCTATGGACAAACAGTAACGCCACTGCCATTTCATAGCATGCCCTCTTATCCATATAAAAAAAATAGTGCCTACCCAACTGATAAAGAGCATCAGGATTATCAGAAAGAATACAATACAAGGAAAGTGACCACCGAAGATTTTAGAAATGCAGTGCGGCTTGGTATTAACAGGAATGCATCTCAAGAACATTTCAAAAGGGTAAAGTAAGAATGCTGAAAGGCTGTGAGTGAGAAATTATTTTCAATAAGACAGCATTGGATTTTTATACAATATTCCAGATAATCCAGTTGGCGGTATTCAGGAAATATACTGATGTTTGTTTTCGCATCTGTTGCAACAAAATGCAAAATAGACCATACTTAGAAAAGATAACCAACAATCACTTTTTTCAACAACAATCTACCCAGATACCATACTCATTATAAGCTGTTTCAGGACTGGATAGGATGACTGCTACAGGTTATCTGTGGATAGATTCTTTGCATCAAATTCATTTGCTCTAACCGATGTTTTCGGGCTTTAAAACAGTGGGAACATTTGGACAGAAAATCAATATTCCAAGTATCAACAAACACCCTACCCTGCCTTAAATTCAGGGCTTTTTCAAAAACCTCTTCTAAAGCATTCAAAGATGGAGGAACATAGAATCCTTGCTGTTGAAGTTTTTCCATCACACCATTACCCGGTCTTGTTGGAATAATAGAACAACAACCAACCCCGCAATCAAAAGCAAACTGCACAGTTTTAATTGTCCATTCAATATTTTCTTTTTCATCCGTTAAATAAGGAGGATTTAAAAGTATAAATGCACGCATATCTATCCCATGGCTATTTAAAAATTTAGCTGCCAACTTAAAATCTTCCAGGCTCAGTTGCTTATTCAATTTAGGTAATACATCAGGATGAATTGTTTCAAGACCTATGGCTACTTCCAATTTACCATTTAGTTGATCATTAAAATCCACACAGGCCTGTCCACAAAGTTTTGCATGATTTTCTACGATTACTTTTTTATAGGAACGAATTCTTTTTATAATTCCCGGATAATCTGATGGGGGAATGGATTTTTGATCGAAGAAATTACCGCTATTATACAACTTAATTACGCTCGCTTCCGGTAGCAGATCCAATGCGTGATCAATCTGTTTTAAAATTGCTACTTGTGGTGTAGAACCTTCCAGCGTATTTTTCCATAGATCACACATCAGGCATTTGAAAGCACATTCTTTACTGGAAAGAAAAATAGTGTTTATCGATTGCAAAATACCATCCTGATCCGGTTCCACTTCCTGTAGAAAATGGAATGGGATATCAGGATTTACAATATTTTTTTGAGGCCGAAGTTTTTCGATTTCATTACTGTCGAGCATAGAGTGAATTGAAATATGTTCGATAAACCGTTTCATCATCAGAAAACATTTGACCAAATGTGTTTTCACCAACTGCACCACGTTGGAACCTGCGTTTTTCAAAAACCGGCATATCGAAACCGGTAACTGCTTTAATTCCCCTACTAACAATTTCACCTTTCAGCGCATATAATTCTTCCTCACTCCAGTTAGTTAATGCAATGAAAGGAATACCTTCTGATATTTCAATTACATTGGGTAATGCATATGGACTAAAGCCTCTAAATCCTAATAACTGTGATGGAGCATAGGAACGTACATGCCCCCTGCTCTGTCCGCCGGTATAAGTAAGTGAGTGTTTGATCTTGTCAACACCCCATCCTTCTTGATAAAGCATCGTATTATTTAATACACTTCTAATAGTGAGTTCTGTATTTTCAGCAATAGGGTAATCCTTCAAATTCTCGTCACCCCCATCTCCATCTACTAAATATTTCCATTCAGGATATTGTTTACGTATTTGTTTACTTAATGCGAGCGCCATAGTAGCTGATTCAATATCCAATGGTTTGTAATCTTCTACTACTTTAATTGCATCTGTATAGCTGATCACAGATTGAGGTACATCAAGCACTTCCAGAAAAATGGATAATCCCAGTTGATCTAAAAACTGATGCGCTTGTTCAGCATCGGGGCCATTATTTACAGAAAGTGTAAACGCTTTTAAACGCTGTGGAGAAAGGCCTAGTTTAAGCATCAGATGGTAGACAATCAAAAAGACAGAACCACTATCAATACCACCTGAAAATAAAACGCCTATCGGCTCATTCTCGGGAATTGACAATAGCCATTTCTGACATTCATTTGCAAGTGTCTCCATATAAGTTTTTCCAATTTCATCTAAGTTGCCTGTTAACACATTTCTTTTAGGCGCAAAAAATCTTGTATAAATAGGATTTGGATCAGGACAACCTATCACTTCTAAACGTACCACAAAATGCGCAGGTACCATTCTTGTATAAGAGGGATGGAATTGAGTATGAAGCCCTTTTGTTTTTAGAAAATTATAAATTTCGTCTATCCGCTCAGCCACAATTAGCATGGGTCCGGATGTTTGTTTAGCTAAGAAATAACGCATCGGTCTTCCGATGGAACGTGCCATGAAAACATGTTGACCAACTTTTTCAACAATGGCAAATTGTCCTTCAATTTCACGAACCCTTGATGCATCTCCGGAGATGATAGCAGCCGAAACTTCCTCCGGTGTCATATTGAATATGGTGTTATTGTTATAATCGAGCAGGTTTACAAAGTCGGTAATGGGTTGTGTTGTCTTAGTCATTTTTATTTTTTATGTTAATTAAAAAGCAAAGTTATTCCTGCAAATGCTATGAGGAAGATTATTATAAAAAAAAGTTTTTTATTTTTCAAAAGGCCGTCTCAATTTTTAATATTATTTATTCCTTCGGTTATTTCAATTCGAACGTTTACCGGTATATTCAGAAATTGCTGATTAAGACCGCTCGGCCATTGAATATTCAGTGTATCTACTTTTGTAAATTTTGCTAACCCAAAATGTTGTGTCAAACTATTTTGTGATAAGTATGAACTCTGATTATTCACTTCGCGAATTTGAGATACATTACGACTTACTATTTTTATTTTAGTTCCAATAGCCGAGCGATTACTTTTTGTTCCCACCAATTTTAATTCCAACCAGTTATTCTTATTTCCTCCATCATTTCTCAACAGTACAGCCCTCCCTCCATTATTTACTACAAATACATCCATATCTCCATCATTATCATAATCACCAAAGGCAGCTCCCCTGCCTACATTTTTATAAGATAGTGCTTCGCCACTTTCTGCTGTTACTTCAGCAAAACCTTTGTCAGATCCTTCATTCCAAAAGAGGTGGTTTTTCATTGGAACTAAATATTTAGGATGATCTGGTTGTTGATTGGTACTACCGTTAATCGCTAATAGATCAAGGCGAGTATCATTGTCATAATCAAAAAAAGAAGTACCCCATGCCACATCGTTTATTGAAACCTTAGCAAGTCCATACTTATCAGCCTCATCTTCAAATCGAAGTGATTGCGTGGAATTAGACATTCTACTCATCGTATTAGACATATTAGACTTGTTCACATAAAAACCATTTGGTTCGGCAAGCCAATGTGTTATAAACAAATCCATAAGTCCATCATTGTTCCAATCACCAATAGCCAAGCCCATGGAACTGTGACCATCAGCCACATGTGCCGGATGACTTGCATCATTAAAAGTGCCATTGCCCATATTAAGATACAGCGCATTATCACCTACATCATTAGCGACATATAAATCGGGCCATCCATCATTATTAAAATCATTCCAGGAAGCAGAGAGACTCTTTCCCGTAAGGTCGGCAACTCCTGCCTGAATAGCAACTTCCGTGAAAGTTCCATTTTTGTTGTTGTGATATAATAAGTTTCGCTCAGGCGGGAAAGCCAAAGGATTAATATCTGGTGGTTCTTCAATATTTTCCCTGCTGTTCATTGCAGGAAGCATATTTAACCGACTATAGTTTACATAACCACAAACATATAAATCCAAATAGCCATCCCTGTCATAATCTGCCCAACTGGCACCTGTCCAAAAGCCCAGCTTTCCCCCAAGTCCTGCTTGTTTTGTCTGATCAGTAAAAGTTCCGTTCCCATTATTATGATAAAATACATTCTTTCCAAAAGCGGTCATGAAGATATCAGGATAACCATCATTATCCATATCAGCGGCAGCAACGCCCATTCCCATTCCCTGGAAATTTATGCCGGCGTTTTTGGTGACGTTTGTAAATGTTCCGTTCCCATTATTATGATAAAGCTCACAATGTGCCGGTGATTTCTTTACTTCGGTTGCTGTCATTGTCAAAGGACCCGCTTCATTCACAACAAATAAATCATCATACCCATCCTGATCATAATCGATCCATGCAGCACCCGATCCCATATCTTCAGGCATTTGATTAGTTCGCTCTCCAAAAAAATGTGTGAAATTAATACCGGCCTTATTCGTTATATCAGTAAAAACTACATGCGCATGATCATTCTGACCAGGCTCTCCGGAATTATAAATCCTTTCTATTTTTTTTCTGAAAAAAAAGAAAATGAAAGCAACTGCTAATATAGTTGCTATTAGACTTGTTATGAAGATGGATCGTTTTCTTCTGGAAATAGACATGATTATTGCAGGTTGATAGAATATTATTTTTTAACAATTGACTTCTTAGAATCACCGGGATTTGAACTTTTAACAATTATCTTCTTAGAAGCATTGGATAAAACAGTAACCGGAGCAGTGATATCTTTTTGCCTGTAAATACCAGATAAACTGACCCCTCTTTGCCAGAGCAATGTGACCCCCTAAGAAAAGACGTTCATCATTGAACATCCCGGAGCCTAAAAAATGGTAAAGAACTAATTGTGTTTGTTAATCAAACTTAGGAAAGTTTTTAGTCTACTTTGATTAAATAATTTTTTCTGTTTCTACTAACCGTAAGTGTCCCTAAAACTCAGAAAGTTTAAAATTTGAGCTAAACGCTTACACACAAACAAAAAGCTGCAAGTTCCATAATAAAGATTCTATTTCTTTTACATTTTCGTTTCATATTCCATGATAAAAATCATGTTTATATGTATCTAGCTGTTCTATTTTTAATGAATTATAGAAATAGAATGAAACTATTTATTGCTGCGTTGAAAAATATCCTATTAATGAATGGAATCAAGTGTTTCTTTTCCATTTTTCTTTTCCTTCTAATATTTTCAGGATGCCAAACCAATAGTAACTCCAACACAAAGGCGAAGAGTTCTGCTTCCATGCCTCCGGTAGCAAATGATGATTATTTTCAGGAAATTGGCAAAGAGATTGGATTGGATTTTGTTCACTCTATTGGAGATAATGAGTTAAATAATATTGTTGAATCGAGCGGAGCAGGAGCTGCATTTCTCGATTATGATCAGGATGGTTTCATCGATCTTTATGTTTGCAGCGGTACATGGCTCAAGGGGATCAGCAGTGGCGAAAAACCTGATGAAATGCCGCATAACCATTTATATCACAATCTTGGTAATGGCACTTACGAAGATGTTACCCAAAAAGCAGGGTTAGGGGAGCCACTCTATAGTATGGGGGTAACTATTGGTGATTTTAATAACGATGGCTATCCGGATTTGTATGTTAGTAACTATGGTAAAAATATTTTGTACAAAAATAATGGTGATGGCACTTTTACAGATGTTACCAAACGGGCAAAAGTCGAAGGCTCAGATACTAAATTAAGCACCGGTGCAGTGTGGTTAGATTATGATAATGACGGGTTTCTTGACCTTTATGTGGGGAACTACCTCAATTTTGATCCAAATTACAAATACTTCTATGCCCCTGATGGTTTTCCGGGCCCATTGGCCTATGACAGTCAGCCAGATATTTTGTATCATAACAATGGGGATGGTACGTTTGAAGACGTGACTAAAAAGATGGGAATAACCGATGTCGATGGCAGGGCAATGGGCGTTGGAGCAGCTGATTACGACGATGATGGTTTCGTTGATATTTTTGTTGCGAACGATCATTCGCACAACTATCTATGGCACAACGACGCTGGAAAAGGGTTTACAGAAAGGGGTATTATGTCGGGAGTTGCTTTCAGTCAGGCGGGTGAGTCAACGGTAAGCATGTCAGTTGATTTTGCTGATTTCAAAGGCAACGGACAACTGGGACTTTTTGTATCAGATGACAAGTATTGCTCACTTTATGAAAATCAGGGAAATGGAATTTTCAAAGATCAATCGTATCCAGCCGGTATTGCAATGCCAGCAGGACAATTTGTTGGATGGTCTTCGTCGTTCATCGATTATAATAATGACGGGTTAGTTGATATATATAAAGCAAACGGCGCTTTAAAACATTTATACGGTCAGGAAGATCAATTGTTTGAAAACTTAGGTGACGGAAAATTCAAAGATGTTTCAACAAGTTTGGGGAAATATTTCCTGAAGAAGTTAGTTGGACGGGGAGCATGTTTTGGCGATTATGATAATGACGGTGATATTGATGCATATATAGTAAACCTGAATGACAGGGGTGCATTCCTTCGTAATAATAAAGGGAATCAGAATAACTGGATATCGCTTAAACTAGTTGGAACGACCAGTAACCGTGATGGAATAGGAGCCCGAATAAAACTGACTTCAGGAGGAAAAATTCAGACTGCCCAGAAAAAAAGCACAACAGGTTACCTTTCTCAAAATGATCCACGAGTACATTTCGGTCTTGCAAAAAATTCTGTTGTTGATAAAATTGAGATAAAATGGCCTTCCGGAAAACTTCAGGTTTTAGATAATGTCAAGATCAACCAGATTCTGACTGTCAAAGAACCCTAATATCAGCTTGTAATGAATAAATTAAGACCGACTATAATTCTTTTGTCAGTTGCTTCAGCTCTTTACTGCTTTGTTGCCCTGTTTTTTTCATCCTGCAATCAAAAGTCGATGAATGGGATGCTGATATTTACACGATCAGCAGTTAAAATGCAGAACATAAATTATATAACGGGGCTGTCGTGGAGATATAGTCCCAAAACTCAAATCGTTGCAATCGATCCGGATAAGAAGGATAGTACTGTTCAAATATTATCTGAGGATTTCTTTTCGGCGCGAAATCCACAAATTTCTTACGATGGAAATTTTATGCTGTTTACTGCTCAGCGTAAGCCAAATGATCCATGGCAGATTTGGGAAATGAACCTCAGAAATTTTACATCAAGACAGGTGATTTCATCCAATGAAAATTGCATTGATCCCGCCTACTTGCCTGGAGATAAGTTGGTATTTAGTAAATTAGATTTAAATGATACATGTAAGGGAGGTTATTCACTCTATACCTGTCAGCTTGATGGCTCAAGCATTCATCGAATTACATTTAATCCGCATTCCTATTTTGCTTCCAGCTTACTAAAAGATGGACGCATTTTGACAATTTCCCGGCAGGTATATCCGGATAATGGTGTTCAGAAGTTGATGGTTTTACGACCAGATGGGACTAAGTGTGATATCTTTTATGAACTGACTGAAGGATCCACCCTTTTAAGTCAGGCGACTGAGACTGCCAATGGCAAACTTATTTTCATTGAAAAGACCCAATCTCTTGCTACCGGTGGAAGTTTAGTTTCAATCAGGTATAACCGACCGTTACATTCGCGAGATAATCTTTCATCTGGTATAGTTGGTGAATTCCTGTCAGTTTCGAAACAAATTTCAGGTAAACTTATAGTCTCCTATCGTAAGTCAGATGCTGATCGTTATGCGTTGTACGAATTCGATCCTGAAAAAAAGATTTTAGGGAATGTTATCTATGAAAATTCAGGATACGATATATTGGAATCTGTTGTTGTTGAAAAACAAGAAATCCCCAAAAAACTTCCAAGTGAAGTAGATACCGCCGTAAAGACCGGGCAACTACTATGTCAGGATATTAATGTTATTAAAGATCAATCTCAAAGCAGATCTATTGCTTCACAACTATCCAGAATTGAGGTTTTAGGGATTGACTCAATTCTAGGCGTCGTAAAGGCTGAGCAAGACGGCTCATTTTACTTGAAAATAATTGCCGATAAGCCATTTAGGATCAAGACTATTGATAGCAACGGAAAGTTAATACAAGGTCTAAGCGATTGGATTTGGTTACGACCTAACGAACGACGTGGATGTATAGGTTGTCACAACGATCATGAGCTGGCTCCTCAAAATCTAGTTCCCATAGCGGTGAAAAAATTGCCGGTTAGTTTGCCGATACATGTCATGAAAATTGTCGAAAAAAAGATCTCATCGGAATAACTATGAAGAATAAAAAAATATACGCGGTTATGGGAGTGCTTATTGCATTGGGACTGCTCATTTATTTTCCGGGAAGAAAAATGGCGAGAGAACATGTAAATACCAAAACGGCAGTAAGCGATCATCCGCTCTTATGCTCAAAATGTCATCTATACACTTCCGAAAACGCTTTAGTTTCTAAATTACTAAATGAAGATTATTACTCACCTTTTAATTTAGCTATTTCTAAAGACGGAAGCCGGTTATATGTTGTTGCTCAGGAGGCTAATTCCCTTTTGGTAGTGGATGTTGAAAAGCAACAAATAATAAATAAGATCAAAGTTGGCAATCAGCCACACACGGTCATTCTCAGTAAGAATGGACAAAAGGCATATGTCAGCAATCAGTGGTCGGATAATGTGTCAGTGGTTGATCTAATTGCAGCAAAAGTGGTTGATACACTGAAAACAGGCAACGGACCGGCCGGACTTTCGCTCAGTGCCGATGGACAATTTTTATATGTTGTCAATTCGTATGCATCAACCATCTCTCTTATTGATCTCAAATCGGGTGAAGAACTTAAACGGTTCACTACAGGAAACAATCCTACCGGGGTCAATTTATCACCTGATGAGAAAACTTTATTAATTACGAGCAGGAGAGCAATTATTGCCCCATACGGTGAACCGGTTGTTAGCGAGCTAACCGAAATAGATGAAAGAACACAAAGAGTAACCAATCGACACAATATCGAATCGGCTTACATGATGGAAAATGTAGCCTTCACACCAGCAGGAGATCTAGCAATTGTAAGCTTGAACAGGCCTAAAAACCTGGTTCCATCGATTCAGGTTGAGCAGGGATGGATGATGAATTATGGTATCGCGATTGTTGAGCAGAAAAAGAATGGGAGGGTAATCCAGCTATTACTTGATGAACCAAATGCCTTTTATCCCGATCCGTTCGGTATTGCAATTACACCAGACGGAAAGAAGGCTTTCGTGTCGAGTTCCGGCGTAAACTGTATATCTGTTGTCAATATTGACTCTATCCGGTCTCTCATCTCAAAATCGACAACTGAAGAATTGAATAGCCTTTCTAATAATTTGGGAATTAGTGACCATTATATATCGAAGCGAATTACAACAGGATCGGATCCCAAAGGTCTTGTCATTTCGCACGACGGGAAACGTCTTTATGTTGCAGAGCAGTTGGAGGATAAAATTGCGATCATTAATAGTGAGACGTTTGATAAAATTGGTAGTATAGACCTAAATGGTCCGAAAAGGATAACTGTTAACAGGACGGGCCGGCGACTCTTTAATAATTCCGGACACACTTTTCAAAATCAGTTTTCATGCTATACCTGTCATCCGGATATGCATGAAGATGGATTGGTTTACAACATGGCAGCCAAGGATATGGGTCGAAATCTTACTAATACACAATCTTTAAGGGAGATACACCACACACCACCTTACAAATGGAACGGTAAAAACCAGACAGTTTACAAACAAGATGGAATTCGTTTTTCGACTGTGCTGACCCGAACTGAACAGTTTAATTATCCTGATCTTGATGCCATCACAGCCTATATTTTAACCGGGATCCAATATCCTCCGAATCTTCAGTTTAATCCCTCCGGCGTACTGACCAAATCACAACAGCAGGGTAAAAAAATCTTTGAGCGTAAAACGGACAATTATGGTGCAGCTATACCAGTAAATAACCGGTGTATCACTTGTCATAATCCGCCTTACTATACTAATTTAAAGTTGGCGGATGTAGGAACGTTAGCCGCTTCCGATGATTCCACGCAATTTGATACGCCTCATCTCAATAACATTTATGCTTCTGCCCCCTATTTACACGACGGTCGGGCAGCGACTCTTGAAGAAATTTGGACAAAATATGGTCAGACAGATAAACACGGAAAGGTGAATGATTTGACAAAAATTCAGCTGAATGATCTGATTGATTTTCTAAAATCGCTCAGGGCTCCACGTTATGAGAAAAAAAGTACAAAATAATGTTTTATTGAAATTAACATATTATGGATAAAATCATACGAAAGTTTACAATGCGAAAATATTTGAGATATTATAGTGTGATGCTTGGTTCAGTTATTTTGATGTTTGTAGTTAGTTGTGGCAATCGCACGCCACATTCAAATTCTGATCAACGGAACAAATCGGCAACAGACAATTCTGAACAGGAAGCTGTAGAAAATTATCATGCTGGAAGTGACTTAGCCGGAGATACAAAACCACTGCCTATATATGGCAACTGGCATAATTTTACAACAAAAGACGGGTTGCCATCCGATAAGGCCTATTGTGTTCGAATAGCCGGCGCTCGGGTTTTAGTGGGTACGCATGATGGGCTTGCTGTTTATGAAAAAGGAAAATGGACAACATATACTACTAAAGATGGATTGCCACACAATGGGGTTGTTTCGATTGATGTAAGTGCTGTTACAGGTGATGTATGGATTGGTACACTTGGTGGATTAAGTTGCTGGTCCGGTGGTAAATTTGAAACATTTAATCAATTAAACAGTGGACTTCCTAACGATTTGATCTATTGTGTTATTTGTGATCAAAAGGATGTTTGGGTTGCAACGGCAGGTGGTGCAGGGCATTATGATACCTATTCCAAAGAATGGGAAATCTTTACGGAAAAAAATGCTCCTATGCATGAACCGTGGACATATGGTGTTTCTGCCGGAGCCGGGAAAATTTATATTGCTGCCTGGGGCGGTGGTGTCATTGAATATACCAGCAAGTCAAAACAATTCAAAGACTACACCGACCCGGATGGTGAAATGGAAATAGATCTATTGCCTGATGATGGAATTGTTCATGATGTTACAACTGCAACTTCCTGGGCTAATGGCTATTTGTGGGTTTCGACTTACTTTGGTTTGAGCAGATATGATGGAACGCACTGGAAAGGCTTCTTTGACCATGACTGCGGTCTTGCCAGTAATTTTATCAATTTTGTTCGGGCAAAAGGTTCTGTCGTTTTTGTCTGCACGGACAGAGGATTGAGCTGTACAAATGGTAGGAGTTGGGTCACTTATAAAAAAAATGACAATAACAAAGATGGCATGGCAGTAGTCCTGAATTATGGCCGTGCAGATGATGATACAAAAAATAAATCAACCCGTGAGATTCCATTGTCGCCATCCATTTCGCATAATTTCACGATAGGTGTTGATGCTGATGGCGATAAATTATGGGTTGCCACCTCACAGGGTGTCAGTTGTGGTCAGCTATTGAAATAATTGCCAAATTTTAGAAAAAATTTTAATCAATCAAACGATAAAACAATGAATAATATAGATTTAAAATTGAATCTTGCCAAACTTACTGAAGGTGAAAAAATCGAGATGAAGAAATTGGGGATATTATCAGAAGATAATCACCTTATAGGATCAGTTTATCCTGCGGTTCACTCAGAGCGTCCACCGATTGAAAAACATGCGGTGCATGTTCCTTCTGTGCTCAACGAAGCCTATACCTATCAGAAACCCTCTTCTTTTTCAAGGGCATTGCGTCTTGACTTTGGTGAATATAAAGTATTGCTGGTCTCCGGAACAGCCAGCGTGAACGAAGAAGGTAAAGCAGAGCATATTGGCGATTTCAGGGCCCAACTTTGGAGGACTTACCGCAATATTACTAATTTACTTGAAGCAGAGGGTATGTCGTGGCACGATGTGGTTAGAACAACTAACTATTTAAGAGATATTGAACGCGATTATGAAGATTTCAATAAGATACGTACCTCCTTCTTCCAATGGCTGAATCTTGATCCTTTGCCCGCGAGTACCGGAATTCAGGTGCGACTCTGCTGGGAAACATTGTTGGTTGAAATTGAAGTTTATGCTATTTGTAAACTAATAAAATAAGCCGATATGAAACATGACTATAGGTTATCTATTATTATGATTCTGGTAGTTGTTTTTTCTGTCTCCAGTTTATTCGGCCAGCAACCCAAGCAAAACTATGGGAAAGCAACTGACGAAATCTTTCCATATCAGAGGTATCAGAAAGCGTATAAATACTTTTTTCTTGAACCTTTAAATTTTTACGGGGCTGGTCGTGATAAAGTTGCCCCTAAAGATCTCAATGAAGTAAGAATTGCTTTTCTGGGACCATTGGAAGGTTCAGTGATTGTTTCACTTGGAAAACAGATGTTGCAAGGTGCAACACTAGCTATAGAAGAGGCAAACAAAAATGGTGGTTATTCGGGAAAACCTTTCAGGTTAATGATACACAATGATGTTGGACTTTGGGGAGCTGCTGCAAATGAAGTTGTAAAAATGGATGATGAGAAAGTTTGGGCATTCATTGGTTCAATTGACGATATTGTTTCTCATGTTGCGTTACGGGCGACCTTGAAATTGGAGATTCCAATGGTAAATACAGGTGATCCCGATCCTACTTTTACCGAAACAAATATTCCCTGGGCAATTCGTGTCATTACAGACGACAGACAAAGTGCTTACGGATTGGTAAATCAAATTTATAAAAAGGATGGACATCAACGTGTTGCCGTAATCCGAACCGGTAGCCGGTATGGAAGAGTAGGGATTAAAATTTTTTCAGAAACAGCTGTACGAGTTGGTCATCCAATGATCATTGAAGAACGGTTTATGGAAGGTGAAAAAGACTTCAAAACACAACTTGAGCGAATAATGGCAACTAAGCCCGATGCGATCCTTATATGGGGAAATGCCACAGAATCGGCACTTTTGATAAAACAGATACGCGCTTTAGGGTTTAAACAATCAATTTATGGGTCTGATCGGGTGGTTTCTCAGGATTTTCTAAAGATTGCAGGTTCCGCGGCAGAAGGAATGGTCAGCACTTGTCAATATAATCCCGATTCAGATAATCCAAAATTAAAAGAATTCCGGGCCAATTATCGTAAACGATTTGGTATGGAAGCAGATGTATTTGCTGCACACGCCTATGATGGAATGAATTTGATCATAGCATCAATACATAAAGTCGGATTAAACAGGGTTTTAATTCGTGACGTTCTTACAGATCGTAAAACATTTCAGAATTATAAAGGAATAACAGGTACAAAAACACTTGATCAAACCTGGAACAATATTGCAGATATTTGGATCGCAAAGGTTAATCAGGGGAAATTTAGTTTTACGCCTGCTGTCCCAATGGATAATAAACAAAGAATTAGCAGTAAAAGCGCAGATTATTAATCCTAATTGCAAAAACTGATGAAAATTAATGAGGAAGGGATACAAAATGATAGTGAGGTTTTGAAACCATTGAAGGCAAGCCGGCAGACCGGCACTGCTGATACAATTGTGACGATCAATGCTGTTCAAGTAGGTGGGCCTGATATTATTGTTATTGCAGGGCCATGTGCAGTTGAGAGTCAGGAACAACTGTTTGAAACTGCAAGATCTGTACAATCGAGTGGGGCGCAGCTATTGCGTGGGGGAGCATTTAAACCCCGTTCTTCACCTTATAGTTTTCAGGGATTAGGGGAAGAGGGTTTGAAATTACTTGACCTTATCAGACGGGAGACAGGTTTGCCGATTGTAACCGAAGTTATGGATACACGACAAGTCGAACTCGTTGCAAAGTACGCCGATTTAATGCAGATAGGTTCTCGAAACATGCAAAATTATCCCCTTCTGAAAGAGGTGGGAATGTGCCGAAAACCTGTATTATTAAAAAGGGGAATGATGGCTTCGATCGAAGAATTCTTAAATGCAGCCGAATACATTCTCAGCCAGGGAAATGAAAATATTATTCTTTGTGAAAGAGGAATCCGCACGTTTGAAACATCAACAAGAAATACCCTCGATTTAAGTGCAGTCCCTATGTTAAAACGTTTATCTCATTTACCCGTAATTGTTGATCCAAGTCATGGTACGGGACTGAGATGGATGGTACCCTCAATGTCTAAAGCAGCGGTAGCTGTTGGAGCCGATGGACTCTTACTTGAAGTGCATTATCGTCCTGAAGAAGCTTTATGTGATGGAAAACAGTCGCTAAGTCTTGATGAATTTGATCTTTTAATGGTGGAGCTTAGAAACATAGCGCTGGCAATTGGGAGAAGAATCGCCTAAGCGTAAAAAGGCTCATACGAAAAAGTTAAAGAAAATCGATTCATGAAAATCTCCAGCACGCTGTTCTTTGCTTGTCTACTCTATACCCAAATGGTTGGTATTCCTAGAGATATGGAAGCAGATCAAAATTCAAAGAATTCTGTTAAACGAATTAAAATTGGGCTGTTGATCCAAGATAGTTTATTCCGCGATGCTCAAAAAGGGGCAGAAATAGCTATTCAAAAGGCAAATGAGGGTAGTGCTGCTATGGGGTATACGTTCGAGTTATTGACTCGTTCGATGGCGGGCTCCTGGGGAACCGGCTCGAAAAAGGCAGTAGATCTGATTTTTGAAGAGGATGTATGGACTATTTTGGGTTCGCACGATGGACGAAATGCCCATCTTGTCGAACAGGTTACTGCAAAGTCCCAAATTGTTTTTTTGTCTGCTTGGGCAAGCGATCCGACCCTGTCACAGGCTTTTGTCCCCTGGTATTTTAGCTGCGTCCCCAATGACCTTCAACAGGCTGATTTATTGGTTCAGGAAATATATTCGAAAAGGAAAATCAGTAAAGTTGCAATCGTTTCTGATAATGGTTATGATTCGGATATGGCTATGAAATGTTTTCTTAAGAAAACAATTCATTCAGGAAAGCTCGCCCCAATTCAACTAACAGTAGATAATTCCCTGAATAATTTTCAGGTTGTAATTGATAAGATTAAACAAGCAGACATCAAAGGCATCGTTTTTTGTGGATCTTCACTCTCAGCCTTGAAATTTGTTCAACAGATCAGACAATTAAAAATGAATCAGCCGGTTTTTTGCTCTTTTTCGTGTATGGATCAAAGTGTAGGCCCGGAGTTTAAACTTGGAGATTATGAAAATGTGATATTTGTTTCTCCGGGTAATTGGATGGTAAATAAGGACGTTGCATTTCGAAACGAATTTCTGAAAAAATATAAAAAAAATCCGGGTTCAATTGCGGCTTTTGCCTTTGATGGCATGAATATGATAATTGAAGCGATTAAAAATTCAGGTTTTGATCGTACTAAACTTCAAAAAGTTCTCTCAAAAAGTCAATATCAAGGGATAACAGGCACGATTCGGTTCGATCAAAGAGGTAATCGACGGGATGCGAACGGCCTGATTGAAATCCATAATGGAAAATTAAAGCAAATTGAAAATTAGGCCAGTCTTTGGATGCCTAAAATAATTAAATTAGTGCGTTAGAGAAGAGAATTGGTGCGAACCCTGTTTTCGAAAAAATGGTTGGATATATTATTTATGCCTTTAGGGCATATTAAAATATTCAATTGCTATTTTGGTTGTTAGCAATTTTGTAAGATCAATATTCAGCTTTTGGATTGTTTTGTGACAATAAGATCGATAAAATTATGAATAAAAATACTGGCATTCTATTGCCGATTGTTCTTTGTCTTGCTTCATTGTTCAGTTGTACGGATTCCGTAAAAGATAGCAAACAAAAATCGATCGATTTGATGAGCACCCAAACTTTGGGGCTCGCCTATCTGGAAGAATCTAAACTTAATGAAGCTGAAAAAGAGTTTAAAAAATTCATCAAGCTCGCCCCCAACGAAAAATTAGGATATGCTGATCTTGGATTAGCCTATTTAAGAATGGGAAAATATCCGGAAGCTGAAGCACAACTTTTAAAAGCAATTAAAATTGATTCGAAAGATGCCGACGTCCGGTTATTGTTGGCTACCGTTTATCAGATGAATGATCAACGCGACAAGGCGATCAACGAACTGAAAGAGGCGCTTAAATTTGCCCCTGATCACATCAAAATTCTATATGATTTAGCTGAGCTTTATGCAGCAGCATCTGATCCATCATCCCGGCAGCAACGAATGGAATATTACCTTCACCTTGCACAAAAAGCTCCGGGTAATATCGTCCCTCTTTTGAATCTGACAGAAATCGAAATCCAAAATGGTAATTTGGATAAAGCAATCGAACAATTGGAAATCATCCAGAAACAGTTCCCCGATTTTCCAAAAGAAGTTATTGAATATTATGATAATACACTTTCCTTGCTCAAAAAAGCTGATAAAGAAAAAGCGATCGTTCAATTTACATTTTTCAATAATTACATGAAAGTTACCTCCCCTTATCAGGCTGGTATCTTGGAGTTAAAAGGTCCGGGAGGGTCACTTATAGGTTTTCCACTGATAACATACGACCAACAAGCATCTTCCCAAAACACAGATAATAAATCAATTCTGGATGTGATTCGGTTCACAAATGTGACTGCTTCAGCCGGATTAAATTTCGTTCCGTCCTTCAAAGAAGGCGAAAATGCAGCATTCAAATACGCTACCCATGTTGAAGCTGTTGATTACGATAGCGATGGAGATATTGATCTTTATGTTGGCAGTTATGATCCTTCCTCTAAAACATATAAACATTACCTTTTCAATAATAACATGGGAAGGTTTAAAGATGTTTCAAAAGAGGCCGGGCTTATTCACTCGGGCAAGGAGTCATCGGCTAGCTTTGCCGACTTTGACAACGACGGTTTCCCTGATCTTTTTATCGTTAAAGATGGGGGTGATATACTATACCGCAATACTGGGAATGGAATTTTCGAAAATGTAACATCAAAGGCAAAGATCGGTAACAAACTGGGTGGAACTAAAGCATTATTCTTAGATCTTGATCATGACGGTGATCTTGATTTGTTTGAAACAAACTCGGGTTCAAACCGGGTGTTGCGCAATAATGGAGATGGCACTTTTAAGGATCAGACTGATCGTATGGGTTTTTCGGATAACAACATAAATAGCAGAGATGCAGCGTTTGGCGATTTTGATGATGATGGAGATATTGACCTTGCTGTTGTAAACCAAAATGCAGGTCCAATGCTGTATTCGAATCAAAGACAGGGAATTTTTAAGAATATTGCAGACAAAGCTGGCTTAAAGAGTAGCACAGCTGCAAATTCGGTGACAGTAGGAGATTACAATAACGATGGATTTTTGGATATGTTCATTAGCTCATATAATGGAGGAGATTGTGGTTTATACCGTAATCTGGGCAACGGAAGTTTTGAGCTTGATGGTAAATCAAAAGAGATGTTCGCTGCTTTACAGCATATTAAAGCCTACGATGCCAAATTTTTTGATTTCGACAATGATGGGTTCCAGGATCTTATCATTGTTGGTGAATCAGAGGTTAAAGGGAAACCTGCACTTTTCTTGTTCCACAATGATGGGAAAGGGTATTTTTCGGATGCTTCTCAACTCCTGCCCGACGAACCGAAATCGGGAAGACAAATAGCATTGTTCGATTACGACAACGACGGTGATATTGATGTTGTGATTGCCGGATTGAATGGGGCTGTATACCTTCTTCGCAATGACGGAGGAAACATGAACCACTATGTAGATATGAAATTGGTTGGTATAAAGGCCGGTAGTGCCAAAAATAACCATTTTGGGGTTGGTGCAAAAATTGAAATGCGCTCTGGTGACTTATACCAATCGATGGTTGTGACCGATCCTAACCTGCACTTTGGATTAGGGAACCGAACAAAAGCGGATGTGATCAGAATCACTTGGACAAATGGTGTCCCTCAAAATATAATTCTCCCGGGAGTAGATCAGGCATTAATTGAGGCTCAAACGCTCAAAGGTTCCTGTCCATTTTTATATACCTGGGATGGAGATAAATACGTTTTTGCAAAGGATATCATCTGGCGAAGTGCTCTGGGTATGCCTCTGGGTATTATGGGAGCTGCAACAAAGTATGCTTTTCCGGATGCTTCCGATGATTATATTAAAATACCCGCCGAAAATATAAAATCGAAAGATGGTGAATTTTTATTTCAGGTCACATCTGAGCTATGGGAAACAATTTATATCGATCAGTTACAGCTTGTAGTTGTCGATCATCCCGATTCTGTAAGCATATTTGTACCTGAGCAGTTTTCGCCCCCACCATTTCCCGGACTGAAAATCTTTCAGGTACATGAAAAATCGTTGCCAATTTCTGCTAAAGATGAAACAGGTAAAAATGTTCTTTCCGTAATTTCTGAAAAAGACGATAAATATATATCGGATTTCAGGTCCGGAAAATATCAAGGTATCACCAGAATGCATGATTTGATCCTTGATCCCGGCGAGATAGGTAAATCTAAAAACCTATTTATATTCCTTAATGGTTGGATATTTCCAACAGATGCAAGCATTAATGTTGCTATCTCACAATCAGATCAGCTTAAGGTCGTACCGCCGATGCTTCAGGTCATAAATAAGAAAGGTGAGTGGGAAACTGTGATCGAAAATCTTGGTTTTCCAATGGGTAAAGATAAAAACGTAATTGCCGATCTTTCAGGAAAATTTCTTTCATCCGATCATAGGGTTAGAATCCAGACAAACATGGAGATCTATTGGGATCAGATTTTCTTTTCAGATTGTAATACAAATACTCCGGTGATATCAACAGTTCTAAATCCAACTTTTGCCGATATTCACTACAGAGGTTTCTCGCAGAGCTATAAAAAAGGGGGGCGATTCGGGCCTCATTGGTTTGATTATTCAAAAGTCGATAAAAACAAAAAATGGCGCGATCTTTCCGGGAACTATACCCGCTACGGTAATGTGTTGTCATTGCTGGAAGGTTCTGATAACAAATATATTATATCAAATGCGGGTGATGAAACCTCCGTAAAGTTTAGTGCAAAAGCATTACCCAAACTGAAGGATGGATGGAAAAGGGATTTTCTCATCCATAGTGTTGGATGGGTGAAAGATGGCGATATTAACACTGTATCAGGAAGTACTGTTTTGCCGCTCCCTTTTCATGGAATGAAAAGTTATCCTCCTTCCGAAAAGGATGCTTATCCCAATGATCCCGAACTTAAAAGATATAATCAGCAATACAATACAAGAGTTGTTACTCAGGATGATTATAGAAATGCGATTAAAAAATAAAAAATAAAATGGAATTAAAATTTAAAACAACCGGTTACTTGCTGATCTTTTTGTTTTTGCCGGCTTTCTTAACAGCACAAAAAAAAAGAATCCTATTTACCGACGTCACTCAAAAGGCTGGGATCGATTTTAAGTACACATTTGGAGATGATACCTATAAAAATATATTGGAAAGTAGCGGTTCTGGTATTACCGTATTTGATTACAACAACGACGGTTTTATGGATATTTACTTGATGAATGGGAAGTATCTTGAAGGTATTTCAGATAAGAATGGTGAAAAATATAAAAATGCGCATAATTCATTGTACAAAAATAATGGGAACGGCACATTTACTGAGGTTACTCAAAAGGCCGGAATTGCCGGACATAACTGGTGCATGGCAGCTGGTGCTATTGATCTTGATAATG
Source organism: uncultured Chitinophagaceae bacterium (assembly GCA_903830285.1). Lineage (GTDB taxonomy): Bacteria > Bacteroidota > Bacteroidia > Chitinophagales > Chitinophagaceae > CAIQDX01. Next base: position 23,188 of record CAIKTE010000074.1, read on the forward strand.
ATGGATATCAGGATCTTTATGTACTGAATTATGGTCCAAATGTATTTTATCATAATAATGGAGATGGAACATTCAAAGATATTACCAACTCTTTAGGTTTGGCTGGTCCTGAAAAGCTGAATGGATTTACGAAATGGAGCATCGGGGTTTCTTTTTGGGATTATAATAAAGATGGGAGACTCGATGCAATGGTTGGTAATTTTATGGCTTTTGATCCGGCTTATAAAACAGCGGCAACACCCGACTTAATGCCTAGTCCTGCAGAGTACAATGGTCAACCATCGATGCTTTACGAACAACAGGCAAACGGAAAATTTAAGGATGTAACCAAGGAAAAGAATCTCTACTTCCCCAATTCAAAATGCATGGGTCTGACTGTCTTTGATTACAATGATGACGGTAATATTGATATCTTTCAGGCCAATGATCATCAATTAAATTTTCTTTTCAAAAATGAAAAAGGAATCTATAAGGAGGTAGGAGTAGCCAGCGGTGTGGCAGCCAACAGCAAAGGTGAACCAACGGGCTCTATGCATGCATCAATTGGAGATATTGATGGAGATGGACTTATCGACATCCTCGTCACCGATCTCGATTATGGAGCGCTTTATAAGAACATGGGGAATGGGTTATTTGTTGACATCACCGAAAAGAGCGGTCTTGCAGCTGCAATGGAAGGAAAAGGTTGCTGGGGAGCCGCACTTTTTGATTATGATAATGATGGGAATCTTGATATTGTTTCTGCTAATGGAACGGCTGAAGAACTTATTTCTCAATATCCATTGTTGCTCTGGAACGACGGCAAGGGTCATTTTAAAAATGTCGGGAAAGAGCATGGCGCTTATTTTTCAACCAAACGTTCAGGTAGGGGATTAGCAGTGTTGGATTATGACAATGATGGGTTTCTCGATCTTATTATTTCACACGTGGATCAACCTGGGACAGCTGCGCTTCTACACAATAGTGGTGGCAATGGGAATCATTGGCTTGGTTTAACTTTGAAAGGCAAAAACGGGCCAGCTATAGCAATTGGTGCTAAAGTGACAGTGACTGCGGGAGGCGTGAAAAGAGTGTTTGTCAATCAGTGGACGACCGGATATCTTTCGAACAGTGATCAGCGCCTTCATATTGGTCTGGGCGCTCAAAAAGTGATAGACCAAATTGAAATAAATTGGACAAATGGAGCAAAAGAAGTCTATAAAAATATTGCTTCCGACAGATACCTTACAATTTTACAGGGAAAAGGAGTGGTTTCGAAATAAAGTTAATCATCAATCATTTATACAAAGAGATAAAACCAAAAGAATGATCAAATTATTGATTATTCAAGTTCAATAATTATTTGATTTGAACCTTTGACAGATGAGTTGATTTTGTGGGTTGACTGATTTAAACCATTTACTGTAAAGGATTTAATTTTTGAGCCACCTCCCTTAAAAACAATTTTTAATACAGCATGACGATAGTTGATATCACTTAGCGAAAGGAAATGAACATTACTAGGCAAAAATGGTTTAAATGAGATCCCATCCTGTTCGATCCGAATGCCTGCTAAACCATATTGGACCATATTGAGATAGGCAGTAGCCGACCAAGTTTGTAGCTTACAGGAAACCCAGTGAAAATCAGGATAGGCATCACTATTTGCCTGCCAGCCACCATCAGGAGCACCTGTATATGGATTATATATTTCCCTGAAATTATAATCCCCTTTGTCTGGGTCTAAAGCTAACCGGATAAGGTTATTTAATTCTCTAGAAAAGGCAGGATGATTTCCTGCTATGATACATGCCTGTGCAAAAAAACCATTGACCATCGGCCAAATTATATTATTATGTCTGCCTGGTTTAGCAGGAGAATATCTTGTAAAATCCGGATAAATGGATGTGATTCCAAATTTTGAGACCGTAGCATTTTCTGTCAATCGAAACGCCTGCTCTTTATTTAAAATGCCAAATATGATGGCAAAGGAAATTCCTAATCCTTCTTGTGATTTATCTAGGGCTTCAGTATGATCAATTAAATAGTAAAGCTTGTTTTCTTTTTCGGAATAGAAATATTTCAGGATACCCGATTTCAAATCTTCAGATTTTTTCTGATAAGAATAAATGATAGCCTTGTCCATTTTTAATATTTCTGCCATTTCAATCAGTGATCGATATGCACCATAATAAACACAATTTGTACTGAGACATTTTATATTCTTTGAATTGGGGTGATCTAAAACAAATGAACTGTTATTGTTTTTACTAAAAACAGATTCGGGATAACCGGCAATACCATCATTAAAAACAGATGGCCCGGTAAACAACCCGAATTTATGATCATATGCTTGTTGCTCTAACTTAGCCATAGTATTAAAGGAACATTTGAAAGCCTGCTCCAGAAATGTGAAGTCGCCGGTAACTTTATAATGGTTTAAAGCAGCAATTACCCATATAATCTGATCCCAATATTGATGACCAATGCTGTCTTTATTCAGGGTAACACTCCACAAAGACCTTTCTGCTACTTGTGGCCTTAAAAGGCTTACGGCATTCCAAGAATTAATGGCAATATCTCTTGTCCACTCACCGCCATAATCGCCACCCGCAGCTAAAATACCTCTTCGGGTATTGATATCAACTGTATTGATTGCAAGTGTAAAAGCATCTGCAATAGTTTGATTGTCGCAACTAATCTTTTGTGCAAATGAATGATCGGTTATCAGTAATAAAATAGCGAATAAAAGTTTTCTCATTTCCGGTTTCTTAAATGATTAAATACTATATCATTTTATTGCAGTTATATAAGTAAGGTCAGTGTTTAAAAAAAATCAGGAATAGTAAGATTAAAGATAGAAAATGAAATTGCACACATAGTGATATTTTTAAAGACAACGGGCTTTTATTATCGGAAAATGATCTCATAAAACCACCATTTGTTTGAAAATAGCACTTCATACTTCCATAAATTCCCCCGAATTCGGAAATCTTCCAATTGCTGTCTTATAAACCGAAGACTAATTTGCTGGTTAAAGTGACAGTTATTAAGCGAAGAAACTTAGTTTGTCTTATTGTATCATTCTTGTTGAAACGATGTATCAGGATGATCAGAAAAAGATAAAGTAAAAGCCCGGATAAAAACCGGGCTTTTACATATAAGTATTCAATTATGCGTTTATTTCAATTCTATCCATTCACTGATATTATTATTCAGGTCAACAGCTGCAATGAAAATTCTGTCATCTGCTGATGCAATACTATTGGTTCTATCTAAAGATGCTGTTTTATCAGCAACAAGAACATCTATCAATGTTGCATATTCCAGCTTTTCTTTAATATTGGCAGGCAATACGAAAACAGCAAAGCTTTTAATTTTTTCTTTCCCATTATAATTGATCCTGTAAATATTATTCTTTAATTTTTCAAAGAAAGGTCTTGCAGGAGGGATACTGTCGATCCATTTCATAGGAGGCACCAATGCCGGCAATGCATAATAATTTAAACGTAAACTATCGCTCCATCCATTAGGATTTTTTTCAAAGATCCTGCTATTGAAATAAACACTTCCCTGTGTGGTGGAATAGGTACGCAGCCGTTTTATTTGATTGGGCAATTCGTTTTTATCTCTCCAGGCTGCATTGCTGCCGGCACGTTCAATGGCATGGCCGATATACATTTGTTTTCCATAAGCATGGGCATTCCACCATTCCAGCAGAATATCATAGTCGCAAAGTCTATGTCCGCGTTCCCAATACAATTGCGGTACCACATAATCTATCCAGCCCTTTCTTAACCATAATAATATATCGGCATAGAGATCGTCGTAATTGGTTTGACCGGCTTTGGTATCGCTCCCCATGGGGTCTTTGCTTTTGTTGCGCCACACACCAAAAGGACTAATGCCAAATTTTACTCTTGCATTATTATTGCGGATCGTTTCAAACAATAATTTTATGATGCTGTCGCAATTACTTCTTCTCCAATCTTCTTTATTTAATCCTCTGCTGTATTGGTGATATGTTTTTTCATCTGGAAATTCTTTTCCTGCGATCCGGTAAGGGTAGAAGTAATCATCCATGTGGATGGCATCAATGTCGTAACGTGTTACAAGATCCTTTACCACTCTGGCAACATGTTCTCTTACCTGTGGCAGACCGGGATTAAAATATTTTATATTGCCATAATTCAAAAACCAATCGGGATGAATTTTGGTGATATGTGATGGCGAGATGGAGGAAGTATGAATATTGAATACTGCGCGATAAGGATTTAACCATGCATGAAATTCCATGCCTCGTTTATGTGTTTCTTCGATCATGAAAGCCAATGGATCGTAATAAGGTGTTGGCGGTAATCCTTGTTTGCCTGTTAAATATTCGCTCCAGGGTTCGTATTGTGAGGGATAGAAAGCATCGCCTGCGGGGCGGATCTGCATCACGATCGCATTCATACCATTGTGTTGATGCATGTCCAGTAAATGAATGAACTGAGCTTTCTGCTCTTCTACACTCATTCCTTTTTTATCGGGCCAGTCAATATTTTCTAGAGTAGCAACCCAAACACCCCTAAATTCATAAAGCGGACTAGTTTGTGCAATACAAGCCGAAGGCAGATGATAGAATACTATGCATAAAAGAAGAAAGAACCGGTATTTCATGGGTCTAAGGTAAGCCCTGCAAATAAACATTGCCGAAATGTGGATGAATTAGTGAAGTTGTGCTGTTAATTCACAAATTATAAGCTGCCACGCATTTTATCGAGCAATTCGTTCATGATCAAAGCTTCGGCCAAAGTAAGCGTATCGGTAATGCTGTCTATTTCATGGTTCTTTTGGTCTAACCTTTCCAGTAAGGCCAATCCTTTTTCTGAAATACTTACATCAACCAGACGTTTATCGACCGTACTGATCTTTTTAATGGCCAGCTCTTTTTTTACCAAACGTTCCACCAAACGGCTGGTATCACTCATTTTGTCGAGCATCCTTTCGCGGATCTGAAGGGTTGAAATGGGCACTTGACTGCCGCGTAGAATGCGGAGTATATTATATTGCTGCGGGGTTATATCCTCGTGGCTTACGAATTCTTTTACTTTTTCCAAGATCCAGTTAGCTGAGTAAATGATATTGACAGATGCCTTATGGAATTCACTCCTGAAATCTTTTCTCTGTTGTATATCTTCTTCTATTCCCATATCGCAAAGCTAATTGGAGAATATTTTTGAAGAAATGACTTTTGATGGATTAAAAAATGACTTTTATCAATAAATGTTTGTACAACGAATGTTGGAAATAGCCTAATCTTCCCAAACTTTCAGGCCTTCACTGCAATTGGAACATATATCAATATTCTTTCTACTGGTCATTAATTCTTTCCGAAACTGCCTGTAATTGTCGTTATTCCAGATCTGTTTGAAGGACTGCATTTCTAAATTACCTAATTGGTGCGTAGCATCTTTGTCGAAGCAACAGGGAACTATCAGTCCATCCCAGGTTATTACATTGGAATGCCACAATTTCCAGCAATGATTGCTTAATCCACTTTTAACCTTCAGTTTTCCGTTCTTATCTTTTTTATAGCGACTGTATTTTTGGTTTACAGGAATTAATTGATTGGGATCATTTTCAAAATCGTATACCTGTGCTGTTTTAAAGCGCACCTGATCTACACCGATCTCTTTACCCAATTTTTTTATTTCTTCGATCTGATGTTCATTGGGTTTCACCACCAGAAACTGGAAAAAAATAAAGGGTGTTTTGCTTTTTAATGCTTTTTTCCATTTCACGATATTTTTAGCACCTTCCAAAACCTTATCGAGGGTGCCGCCTACGCGATATTGCTGATATACTTCCTGCGTGGTTCCGTCGATGCTGATGATCAATCTGTCCAATCCGCTTTCTACGGTTTGTTTGGCTTTCTCATCGGTGAGATAATGTGCATTGGTGGAAGTGGCAGTATAAATTCCCTTTTCATGTGCATATTTTACCATCAGCAGAAAATCAGGATTCAGATAGGGTTCTCCCTGAAAATAGAAGATCAGGTATAGCAGGTCTTTGTAAATATCATCAATGGTTTCGCGAAAGAAATCTTTTTTGAGCATGCCTGTTGGTCGGGTAAATTCTCTGAGCCCGCTAGGACATTCCGGGCAACGAAGATTGCAGGAGGTAGTTGGCTCAAAAGAAATAGAGACGGGGTAGCCCCATTGAACAGTTTTCCCGCCCCACTTGCTGATCTGGTAACTGCCCACCACTTTTAAGCCATTCCAAACCCTGCGGAATGTGATTTTTGAGATAAGATTGATGCTGTCAGTTAGATTAAAGTAGGGCATATTGTATTGTAAAAATAAGGTTCAACGAGCGAATCGGGTGTTAAACATCAAATCTTCTTCCTTTAATCGAAAAACCTGATGGATTGCATTTTTTTTGGAAAACAATGCTGTTATTTTCGCTCTTGTTCAACAAAAACCCTTGAAATAAACCTAATTAAAAAGCTATGGTAAGTTCAAATATCACACACGACTCAGAGCATCTTTGCCAGTCTTGTGCGCAAAAAAACACATCGGTTTTTTGCAAGGCTAAAGTTGAATACTTGAGCGAAGTGAATACCCAGAAAGTCTTCAATACTTTTAAAAAAGGTCAAACCATATTCAACGAAGGTTCTTATCCTTTTGGCGTTTTCTGTATCAATAGCGGAAAAGTAAAACTGGCTCATTTAGGTGATGATGGAAAAGAACAGATCATTCGTTTACTGAAGGGTGGCGACATTGTAGGGTACAGAGCATTGCTGAGTAATGAAAGATATAGCGCAACAGCTGTTGCATTAGAAGATACACAGGTATGTTTTATTCCGAAAGAACTGTTTATTCATATTTTGAAAAATGATGCAGGATTAACTTTCGAAATGATGAAATTATTGAGTGATGAATTGCATAAGACAGAATTGAAACTCACGCATCTTGCTCAAAAACCCGTACGCGAAAGATTAGCGGAGATCTTATTATTCATTAAAGAGACCTATGGTTTTGAAGATGATGGTATCACATTAAATGTAAGATTATCCAGAGAAGAGATCGCCAATCTTGTTGGCACAGCAACAGAATCGACCATACGTTTATTATCGGAATTTAAACGAGACTCTATGGTTGAATTAGACGGAAAAAAGATCAAGATCATTAACCAGAAAAAATTATTAAAAACTGCAAACCTGCAGGATTAATCAGCGTTAACAACATCAGTTCAATGATATAACGGATATGATAAAAGTCATACTGGTTCTTGAGTTACATCATTGATATACTTAAGGTTGAAGAATAACTTGCAGAAACAAAAATGTATTATATGTTTTTGAACCGCTTAGATAACTACAGCAATGCTGCCTTAACACCCGAAGGACTTTGCAATTTAATACAGTTGGAATACCAACCCGAAATCATGTCTTCCTGCACTACCATTGAAGGATATTTAGAGAAGCATCCATTTGTAAAAGAAATACCGGCTCCTGTTTCAGAAGTCGTTCAATTGCTTTTCAAGAAACTGGAAGACGAGTTAAAGCATTTGTTTTTGAAAGAATCGGGGATCGTGTTTCCGTTCATTAAACAAAATTATCACGGAACAGAAAAAGTACATGGCAATACGGTCGATGTAAAAGTGGTTGAATCAGTTCATAACACACATCAAACTATTATAGGACTTACTCAAAAGATCCGTCAGCAGTTAAATAATTATGTTGTAAAACCAAGCTGGAGCAAAGAATGGAAAAACTGTGTGAATGAAATGTTTTTGTTAGAGAACAGTATCTTTCAATGGATACATATTGAACAAAATCTTTTATACCCTAAAGTAACTGGATTGGGTAATCATTATCATACGGGTCATCATCACAATCATCATCTTAATTAAAAAAGAGAATGGGCAAAAAGGAAGCTGCAGTTGTAGTGCAATGTTATCACTGCGGTGAGAATTGTGTAGACAAGCCTATTCATGCACACGAAAAAGAATTTTGTTGCGAAGGCTGTAAGATGGTCTATGAGATCTTACATCAAAATGGTTTATGTGATTATTACAGCATCAGCAAGAATCCCGGGATCAACCAGCGAATCAAAGTAAGAGAAAACAAATTCGCTTTTCTGGATGATGAAAGTATACAGCGATCATTAACTGTTTTTCAAGACGATCATCAAACCCATATTTCTTTCTATTTGCCTCAAATGCACTGCAGCAGCTGTTTGTGGCTGTTGGAGAATCTGCATCAACTGAATGAGCATATCATCAGCAGCAAAGTAAATTTCACAAGGAAAGAAGCAGATATCATTTTCAACCATCGCAGTATATCCATGCGTGAGGTGGCAGAATTATTGACTGCTATCGGTTATGAACCCTATATCAGTTTAAGTGATGCTCAAAAAGCAAAACCACGGATCAATAAATCAAAGATCTATAAATTAGGAGTTGCAGGATTTTGTTTTGCCAATATCATGTTGCTGAGTTTTCCGGAATATTTAGGCATTGATGCTAAAGAACAAAGTTTACTGAATACTTTCCGTTACCTGAGTGTACTGTTAAGTTTACCGGTGTTCTTTTATTCTTCTTCCGAATTATACATGAGTGCATGGAAAAGCCTGAAACATGGATTCCTAAGTATTGATGCACCGATCGTGTTGGCAGTAGTGGTCACTTTTGGAAGAAGCTTGTATGAAGTGCTGTCAGGAACAGGCAGCGGATATTTTGACAGCATGACGGGTATTGTTTTCTTTATGCTGATAGGAAGGGTATTGCAGGATAAAACATATGAGCAACTGAGTTTCGAAAGAGATTATACTTCTTATTTTCCGATCGCAGTAACCCGGGTAAAAGATGAAAAAGAAGAAACGGTCGCATTGCCTGATATTCAACTCAATGATACATTATTGATACATAATCAGGAATTGATCCCTGCAGATGGTATATTAACGAGAGGTAAAGCAGTTGTGGATTATAGTTTTGTAACAGGTGAAAGTTTGCCTGTTACAAAAGAAATGGGAGAGATCATTTATGCGGGTGGAAAACAGATCGGCAGTAATATTGAAATGTTGGTGGTAAAAGAAGTAGCTCAAAGTTATCTTACCAAATTATGGAACCGGGAAGAGTTTAACCGGCATAGCAGAGATGAAGAACGTTCCTTCGTACACTTACTCTCAAAATATTTTACCTGGATCGTTTTATTTCTTTCCCTTTCCTCTGCGGCATACTGGTATTTTAATGACAGCAGCAAAATGTGGATCGCTGCAACTTCAGTACTCATCATTGCCTGCCCCTGTGCATTGTTGTTAAGCAACACATTCACCAACGGGAATATATTGCGCATATTAGGCCGAAAACATTTGTATCTGCGCAATGCGCAAACCATCGAAGATATTGCAGGTGTTGATTATATCGTTTTCGATAAAACAGGAACATTGACTACGGGTAGATATAATGAGATCGCTTATGATGGTGTGCCTCTAAGTAAAGAAGCAAAAAGAAAGATCGCTGCACTGGCATCCCAGTCAACGCATCCCATGAGTAAAGCTATTGCAGCATGGACGAACGAGAACAACAGGATCAAAGTGGTGGCATATGAAGAACATGCCGGTAAGGGGATCGAAGGGATCGTAGAAGGAGAATTGATCACGCTCGGATCAAAAAGTTATGTAACAGATGTAGATACACAAAGAGATATTGAAACAGCCGTGTATCTGTCAGTTGACGGAAACCTTTTGGGCAAATTCACATTTAGAAATCATTATCGTAACAATGTGCCTTTAATGATCAAACGTCTTCGAAAGAATTATGAGTTGGCGGTATTGAGTGGTGATAATGCCGGCGAAAAAGAGTACCTGCAGGAATTATTGGGATTTGATGCGAATATCCTTTTTCATCAAAAGCCGGAAGATAAATTAGAAGCGATCAAGCACTTGCAGCAGATGGGGAAAAAAGTGATGATGGTAGGTGATGGGCTGAATGATGCCGGGGCATTGCGTCAGGCAAATGTGGGGATAGCCGTGACCGAAAACAGCAACAATTTTACACCTGCCAGTGATGCCATTCTGGAAGCGAATGAATTACCCCGTTTATACAAATTCATTCAGTTGTGTAAAGACAATAAGAAAGTGGTGATAGCCGCGTTTACGGTATCCATTCTCTATAACATAGTAGGAAATTATTATGCAGTACAGGGGCTGTTATCGCCCATGTATGCGGCGATATTGATGCCAACCAGCAGTATCAGCATTTTATTGATCACATTTGGTTTCAGCAACTTCTCTGCATGGAGGATGAAGCTGAAATAGGCCGGAATGTTTTTGTGGAATCTTATAACTCTGAATATGGGTTATTAGCCAACATTTTCAAAAAACATGACAAATGTCATGTACCTGCTTGAGTTTTGTCATAGACTTAGGATAGGTATAAAAATATTTTTGGAAGCTAATTATTGTTTATGAGCGTTATTATACTTCTGTTAATAGCAAGTATTGCTGTTGCCTGTCTTTTCCTGGCTGCATTTATCTGGAGCGTCAAAAACGGCCAGTATGAAGACGAAGAAAGTCCTCCTCTCAGAATATTATTCGACGATACTCCCTTTACTCCTAAAGAAAAATAACAAGAACTAGTTATAATCAACAACCAAATACAAAACAACCAAAATGCAAGTAGAGAAATTTTATTACGACAACAAGAGTGTAAAGATGTTTGCCTACGCAACCATGTTATGGGGCATCGTAGGGATGTTGGCAGGGTTATTAATTGCTGTGCAGATTTATTTGCCTGCGGCTAATTTCGATTTGCCCTTTACAACCTTTGGACGTGTTCGTCCGGTACATACCAATGCGGTGATATTCGCTTTTGTTGGTAATGGTATTTTTATGGGTGTTTACTATTCATTGCAACGCTTGTGTAAAGCAAGAATGTTCAGCGATGTATTAAGTAAAATACATTTTTGGGGTTGGCAATTGATCATTGTTCTGGCTGCAGTAACACTGCTTGCAGGGTATACTTCCGGAAAAGAGTATGCAGAATTAGAATGGCCGATCGATATCTTAATTACCCTAATCTGGGTTGTATTTGGTATCAATATGTTTGGTACGCTGATCAAAAGAAGAGAAAGTCATATTTACGTAGCTATCTGGTTTTATATAGCCACATGGGTAACAGTTGCCATGTTGCATATTGTTAATTCATTTGAAGTTCCTTTCAGTTTCATGAAGAGTTACAGTTTTTATGCAGGTGTACAGGATGCATTGGTACAATGGTGGTACGGGCATAACGCAGTAGCCTTTTTCTTGACCACACCTTATCTCGGTGTGATGTATTATTTCTTACCCAAAGCCGCTAACAGACCGGTATATAGTTATCGGTTATCTATCATTCACTTTTGGGCTTTGATCTTTTTATATATCTGGGCTGGTCCGCACCATTTATTATATACCGCATTACCTGATTGGGCCCAAAGTTTGGGAACTGTTTTCAGTATCATGTTGATCGCTCCAAGCTGGGGCGGTATGCTGAACGGATTGTTCACATTGCGTGGTGCATGGGATAAAGTAAGAGAAGAACCGGTATTGAAATTCTTTGTTGTTGCAGTTACCTGTTATGGTATGTCAACTTTTGAAGGACCTATGCTGGCATTGAAAAGCGTAAATGCAATTTCGCATTATACCGACTGGACCGTTGCACACGTTCACGTTGGTGCATTGGGATGGAATGGCTTTATGACTTTTGGTATGCTGTATTATCTGATACCAAAATTATTCAATACGCCTTTGTATTCTAAAAAATTAGCTACAAACCATTTCTGGATCGGAACCATTGGTATTGTTTTATATGCGATCCCAATGTATTGGGCAGGATTTACACAAGCAACCATGTGGAAACAATTTACCGAAGACGGTACTTTGAAATTCCAGTTCCTTGAAACAGTAACGCATATCATCCCAATGTATATCACCAGAAGTATTGGCGGTGCGATCTATCTGTCAGGTGCTTTATTGATGATCTATAATTTGATCAAAACGATCAAATCCGGATCTTTTGTTGGAGACGAAGCAGCTGAATCAGCTCCATTACCAAAAGTTCATGAAACACATGGTAAACAATACTGGCATCGCTGGATCGAAGCAAGACCTATCCAAATGTTGATCCTTAGTTTAGTAGCTGTTGCTATTGGCGGTATCATTGAAATGCTTCCAACATTTTTGATCAAGAGTAATATTCCAACCATTGCTTCTGTAAAACCATATACGGCTTTAGAATTGCAAGGAAGAGATATTTATATCCGTGAAGGTTGTTATTTGTGTCACTCACAAATGATCCGTCCTTTCCGCGATGAAGTAGCTCGTTATGGTGAATACAGCAAAGCAGGTGAATTTGTTTATGATCATCCGTTCCAATGGGGAAGTAAAAGAACTGGTCCGGATCTAGCCAGGATCGGTGGTAAATATCCTGATAGCTGGCATTACAATCACATGTGGGATCCACGTTCGATGAGTCCGGGTTCTGTCATGCCGAATTATCCATGGTTATTTGATAATAAGCTGGATACTGCCATCACACCTGCAAAGATCAGAGCAATGCAAACATTGGGTGTTCCTTATCCTGAAGGTTATGATAAGAAAGCCAATGCTGATCTGGTTGAACAGGCAAAAACCATCCAGGCAAATCTGAAGAAAGACAAATTAGATACACCTGCCGACAGAGAAATTGTTGCCCTGATCGCCTATCTGCAAAGAATGGGTACCGATATTAAAGGACAGCAAAAAACTGCAGCAGCTTTCAAATAAAAATTGATTTTAAACTTATTTAACATGAAATCAAAGTTTGTTGAAACCTTAGAAAATATAACAGGTGTAGATATTTATGCTCTTATATCTCTGACTCTGTTTTTCACCATATTCGTTCTAGTGGCTTTATATGCATGGAAAGCAGATAAAAATATGATCAACGAAATAAGACAATTACCCTTGGACAACTAAGCACAAACTCTTAAAACATTCAGCAATGAAAAACTTTTTTAAAAAATATAGCTCGTTAAAATGGAAAGTAATGATCGTAACAGTATTGCTTTCTCCCGCCAGTGTTTTTGCGGCCGGACCTCCGGTGGCATCAGAACTTTCTAATCCGTTAGCGATCGTTTTACTGGTTGTGATCATCGGATTATTATTGGTGATCGCATTATTGGCCAATATCGTTATTGGTGCGGCCAAATTAAACCTGCAACGTTTCATTTCAGAAAAGAAAAAGAACAATACCGTTAGTAAAATACTGGGTGTTGTTTTATTGTGCTGCATTACCGGTGCCGCTTTTGCTGCAGATTCTCCCGCAACCACAACGGCAGCAACCGACACATCCATTGCAGGGTTATCGTCTACTTCTTTTTATGCTTTATTAAGTGTGATATTTTTAGAACTGATCATTTTGATTACTCTTTTATTCAACTTAAAAAAATTGTTACAAAGCGAAAAATTGGCAGCAACTATTCAGGGTGATGAAGTAGCTCCGGAAACTGCATTTTCAGGATGGTGGGAAAAAGTGAACAGCTTTGTTCCGATGAAAGAAGAAGCACAGATCGATCTGGGCCATAACTACGATGGTATCCGCGAATTGGATAACCGTTTACCACCATGGTGGTTATATGGTTTCTATGTTTGTATCATCTTCGCTGCTATTTATTTATACCGTTATCATGTGGCACATTCTGCGCCATTAAGCGGAGAAGAATTAAAGATCGAATTAGCAAAAGCTGATGCAGACAAACAAGAGTATCTGAAAAAAGCAGGTAATAGTGTTGATGAAAATACTGTGAAGTTATTGACCGATGCAAAGGACTTAGATGCCGCTAAAGCAATATTCACTACTATTTGTGCTGCTTGTCATAAACCCGATGGCGGTGGTTTGGTTGGACCGAACTTAACTGATGATTATTGGTTGCATGGCGGAGGTATCAAAGACATTTTTAAAACCATCAAATATGGCTGGCCTGAAAAAGGAATGCAGAGTTGGAAAGACAATTATACACCACTGCAGATCGCACAATTGGCTAGCTATGTAAAATCATTGCATGGAACAAAACCTGCTATAGCAAAAGAGCCGCAGGGAACTTTATATGTTGAGGAAAAAGCAGGTGCTTCCGATTCAACAAAAGCAAAAACAGATTCGTTAAAAACGAATGCTGATAAAAAAATAACAGGAGCAAAATAATAATGAGTAAACCAACAGAACACATTAATGAACCACTTACCGAAGGAGAAAGTTTCAGAGACAGGATCGGAACAGTTGATGAAACGGGCAAACGCAAATGGGTGTTTGCTCATAAGCCCAGTGGTAAATTTTACAGCATCCGTTCCTGGTTAAGCTATTTGTATTTTATTGTGTTCTTTGGTTTACCCTTTGTTGAGTTCAATGGCAGGCCGCTGTTCTTATTCAATGTGCCGGCTGCCAGGTTTATATTATTTGGAAAGGTTTTCTGGCCGCAGGATTTTTTCATCTTCGGCCTTACCATGGTGACTTTTGTTTTCTTCATTATTTTATTTACTGCTGCATTTGGAAGATTGTTTTGCGGATGGGCATGTCCGCAAACCAATTTTATGGAAATGATGTTCCGTAAACTCGAGTTTTTTATTCTCGGAGATGCGTCGGCTCAAAAGCAATTGAGAAATGCAGCATGGACCGGTAACAAAATATTTAAAGTTGCCATAAAGAATATTGCTTTTTATCTTTTATCGTTCATCATTGCCAATTTTTTCCTTGCTTATGTGATCGGCATTAAAGAAGTAGAAAAGATCATTACTGAACCGATAAGTGAGCATACGGGCGGATTTACAGCCATTCTCATTTTCAGTGGCGTATTCTATGCAGTGTATGCTTTTTTCAGAGAACAGGCTTGTATCGTAATTTGTCCTTACGGAAGATTGCAAAGTGTTTTGCTGGATAAAAATTCCATGCTTGTTGCGTATGATTATAAAAGAGGGGAACCAAGGGGAAACTTTAAAAAACAAACAGAAGGAAATCTTGGCGATTGCATAGATTGTTTTCAGTGTGTGAGAGTTTGTCCAACCGGTATTGATATCCGAAATGGTGTGCAGATGGAATGTGTAGGCTGCACTGCCTGTATCGATGCCTGTGATACTGTGATGGATAAGATCGGTAAGCCAAGAGGATTGGTAAGATATGCATCTGAGAATTCTATTGCAAACGGAGAGGGCCTGCATTTTACAACAAGAATGAAATTATATACTGGATTATGCCTTGTTGTTTTGACCTTATTGAGTATTTTACTAATTACCAGGAAGGATGTTGATGCAACTGTGATGCGAACACCCGGTATTTTATTCCTGGAAAGAGGAAAAGACAGTATTGTTAATTTATACAATATAAAAGTGGTCAATAAAACCATCAAAGAAGTACCACTTGTGGTTAAACTGGAAGATGGGAACGGAAAGATCGAAATTGTTGGAAAGCCCTATATTACGGTTGCAAAAGAAGGACAGGGTTCGGGTTCATTCTTTGTTGTACTTCCCAAAAACAGGATCCATTCAAGGTCAACACATCTGATCTTGGGATTGTATCAGGGGGATGTAAAAATAAGTGATGTAAAAACGAATTTCTTAGGACCGATATCCGAATAATCATTTTTAAATTTTGTATCATGAATTGGGGTAATAAATTAATACTCGTATTTGTTGTATTTGTTGGATTTATGGGTGTACTCGTCTATAAATCAGTGAATACAAGATATGACCTGGTAAGTAAGGATTATTATAAGGATGAACTGCGATATCAGGATAAAATTGACGGAATGGCCAATGCTGCCAAAGTAAGTGATGTAGCTGTTTCGCAGGATGCCGTAAATGTGTTTGTCGATTTCCCGAAAGAATTGAATGGCTCTAAATCGGAAGGTGAAGCATGGTTTTATTGCGCCACCGATGAATCGAAAGATAAAAAGATCCCATTACAGGCAGATACAAACGGAAGACAGGTATTTGCAAAGAATCAATTGTCTAAAACACACTATTTATTGAAATTAAGCTGGAAGATCGGCACCAACTTTTATTTTGCTGAAAAAGAGGTTACCATTAAATAATGATCTGGCAATTATTGATATCAGGAATGGCATTGGGCATGATCAGCAGTTTTCACTGTGTGGGAATGTGCGGTCCTATTGCTTTTTCTTTGCCGGTTCAATATTTACCGACACCACAAAAAGTGATTGGTATATTATTGTATAATGCCGGACGAGTGATCACTTACTCAATACTGGGACTTTGTTTTGGATTCATCGGAAGGCAGGTTTATCTAGGTGGATTTACACAATGGTTTTCCATGATACTGGGTGTTATTATTTTGATGATCGTGGTTCAGTCGATGATCAATAAAAAATTCCTGCACCTTAATTTTTTAGATCGAACAAATATCAAACTGCAGCTGTTCATCGGAAAGTATATTCAGCAAAAACAATTGTACGGGATGTTTTTAATTGGTGCGGCAAATGGTCTGTTGCCATGTGGAATGGTCTATTTTGCCATTGCAGCTGCATTGGCCAGTGGAAGTATTCTCGGGGGTGTTATATTGATGGCATCCTTTGGTATCGGCACTATGCCACTCATGATATTGCTTTCTTATTTTGGTTTCATGATCAAGATCTCTGTAAGGAACACGATGAAGAAAATGGTCCCTTATTTTGTTGCCGCAATGGCTGTTTTATTAATATTGAGAGGGATGAATCTCGGCATTCCCTATATCAGCCCCTACTTTGAAAATATTGCCGGCAAAGCTGTTTCCTGCCATTAATGGTCACTTTTCACAGCATTAACAATTCTTTCTTAAACCATTGACATTTCTTTCAGTCTTTAACTGTGACATTTGTATTGCGAAAGGAAGAAGCTGAGATGTGTTGAGTGAGATGGAAGTTGATAGCAAATCTTTAACAAATAGAATAAAAGCTTTGGCAAGCCTTTTGCAAGATTAAGAATAGAAAACAAAGACATTTAAATTTTTCTCATAAGCAGTTAGTTTTGGTTGCGGCCCTGATTTCAATCGGGGCCAATTTTTTTACAGGTAGTCAACATCTGCTTTTTTGAATCGCCTTCTCCACCAAACATAAGCAATCAAACATCCAATACCATCTGCGATCATATCATCAACATCGCAGGAACGAAAGGGGATAAAATATTTCTGAACAAATTCCATCGCTATTCCATACATCAAGCCTGCTATGGCAATGTATGCGATCAATGAATACTTTTTGTCGGACCCTTTTATGGCGAATGAGAATAAAAAACAAAGCGTAAAGAACAGGATGATATGTACGATCTTATCAGATTGATAAAAGTCCATCCAACTGATGGTTGGTATTTGTTTACCGGGAATGGTCAGTAAAATAAAACTGATGATGAACCAGATGATCCCCGGAATAAAATGAAGTGGTCGAGATTTCAAATACAATTCGTTTTAACAAAAATAAGGGAGTTGCATCTGCAACTACCCTCATTTTATATAGACCATTCGAAAAATAATTTTAGTGAACCAGATTTTGATAAGTAGCAGCATCCATCAAAGCTTCCACTTCTTTCGCATCAGACACTTCCAATTTGATCATCCAGCCGCCAATATAGGGATCGTTATTTACCAGTTCGGGCTGTTTTTCTAATACAGTATTGAATTCTAAAATTTTTCCGGCTACAGGCAAGAAAAGATCGCTCACGGTTTTTACGGCTTCAACAGTACCGAAAACTGTTTCGGCAGGCAGGGTTTGACCAACAGTGCCAATTTCAACATAAACAATATCACCTAATTCGCTCTGTGCAAAATCAGTGATACCAATTGTGGCAATATTGCCGGTTAAGCTGATCCATTCGTGATCTTTTGTGTAGCGGAGGTTGGAAGGAAAATTCATTTGATTTATTTTTTGAATTACAAATATGAATACAAAGTTTAGTAAACTGTTTAATTGAGCATCCGCATTTTCATCATCACATTTTTAAGTGGCCTGTCTCCCTGCCTTGTTTGAACCGATGCTATCTTATCGATCACATCCAATCCGCTGATCACTTCTCCAAAAACGGTATAATTCTGATCAAGGAAAGGGGTGCCCCCCAGGCGTTCATAAATTTCTTTTTGAGACTTGCTGTATTTGAATGCGGGGTTATTTTGTTTTATTGCCTGGTTATAGACCGAACTTAACTGGGCTGTGTCCATTGGTTTTCCCTGCACGATATAAAACTGGCAGTTACTGCTGGCTTTGGCAGGATTGCCATCTCTAGCGGCTGCCAATGCTCCTTTTTTGTGGAAGAAATTGGGACGAAATTCAGCAGGGATACGGTCTCCCGCAACCTGCCCGGCACCAAGCATTATACTGTCTGCAGCATTTTTACTTTCAGGATCACCACCCTGTATCATAAATTCTTTGATCACACGGTGAAATAATAAACTATCATAGACCCCGGTTTTTATGAGTTTGATAAAATTATCACGATGTAAAGGGGTTTGATTATAGAGCTTAGCGATCATTATCCCGTAATCGGTGGTTATTTCTACCATTCGCTCAACAGGAACGGCTGCAGCAGGTTCTTTTACTGCAGGTTTCGTTGTGGTAGTTGCCGGCTTTTTGGCTACTGTTTTGGTTTGTGCAGCAGCATTCATGCCTGCCAATAAACCCATGATCAATAAAATATGCTTCATCTTTCTTATAATAAATAATTGTTATTAGAATTCCTGTTGCTCAAAGTAAAGCAGAATATGGTCTTTCAAAAAATTTTCCTGCTCGATCAAGCCAAAACCCGGTAATTCTTTTACCTGTTTAAAATGTGGCCATCCCTCCGAGTCATTGCCTTCATGAACATAATAGCCACTTGGCTTCAAAACTGTACAAACCGCCACATGCATCAGGTCCTGCTTCTGTTCTTTAGAGATCTGTTCCTGCATAAAACCCGTTTCCTGCATGCCAATTAAGAACAGCACTGCTTCCACATCAGGCTTTTTGCCAAAACGTTCCATCAGTTTAGCTTCCAGCTTCCACCAGCGTTGTTGTAAATCGTCTGAAATAAACATAGTGCACAAAGATAGTATTTGCAGCGTGCCATCTTACATGCAACAATTATCTTTGCCGAAAATTGAATTGGTATGTTACAAGTGAATGTGTTGCGAAATAATCCACAATGGGTCAAAGAAAGACTGGCAGTTAAAAATTTCAAGCAATTGGATTTAGTGGATGAAATAATCCTGCTAGATGATGAAAGAAAAAGAATTCAGTCGGAATTTGATAATACACAGGCAAAAGTTAATACCGCTTCCAAAGAGATCGGTAAACTCATGGGGCAGGGCAAGAAAGAGGAAGCTGAGGGGATGAAGCAGCAAGTTGCAAGTTACAAGATACAAGTTGCCGCGTTTAATGATGAATTGATTCAAATTGAAAAACAACTGCAGGATAAAATAATTGTATTACCCAATCTTCCCGCACAAATAGTTCCTATTGGTAAAACGCCCGAAGAAAATGTGGTAGCGAAAGAAGCTGGTGTTAAACCAACACTGTTTGCAAATGCGGTTCCTCACTGGGATCTGATCAAGAAATATGATATCGTAGATTTTGAGACCGGTGCAAAGATCACGGGTAGCGGTTTTCCCTTATTTAAAGGAAAAGGAGCAAAACTGCAACGTGCTTTGGTTCAGTATTTTTTAGATTATAATACAGCAGCAGGTTATACAGAATACATACCTCCGTTCATGGTAAATGAAGCCAGTGCATTTGCAACCGGGCAATTGCCGGATAAAGAAGGACAGATGTATCATGCAACAGCAGATAATTTTTATCTGATACCCACTGCAGAAGTGCCTGTAACCAATATTTATCGCGATACCATTTTAAAAGAAGATGATCTTCCCATCAAGATGACCGCCTATTCTCCATGCTTCAGAAGAGAAGCAGGAAGTTTTGGGAAAGATGTTCGCGGATTAAATCGAGTGCATCAGTTTGAAAAAGTAGAGATCATCCAGATCGTGAAACCCGAAACTAGTTATGAAGCATTAGATGCCATGGTGGCACATGTAGAAAAATTAATTCAATCTATGGAATTGCCTTATCGTATTTTACGTTTATGCGGAGGTGATATGAGTTTCACATCTGCACTCACGTATGATTTTGAAGTATACAGTGCCGCACAGGAACGCTGGCTGGAAGTGAGTAGTGTAAGTAATTTCGAAAACTTTCAAACCAACAGATTGAAATGCAGATTCAAAGATGCGAATGGTAAAATGCAATTAACACATTCATTGAATGGAAGTTCTTTGGCATTGCCCAGGATCATGGCTGCCTTGCTCGAAAATAATCAAACAGAGAATGGAATCAATATACCCAAAGTATTGCAGCCTTATTTTGGAGCTGCGAACATTTAATTGAAAGATTGATTATAAAAAACGGTGATCCTAAATTTAGGATCACCGTTTTTGTTTTATAAATATCAGATCTTAGCCCTTGTCGTCTGCAGTTGGTCCGTATAGGCCCGGCACTTTATTACCTGTAGACCGTAAATAAACGATCAATTCGCCGCGGTGATGATAGAGGTGATTCATTAAAAAGCCTCTGATCATTTGAATACGCGGTGCCGGGGGCATGAATACCGTATCGCCCATTACCATGCTCCAGTTTTGCATCATGCTTTCATCTGTTGCTTTTTCAAGACTTGCCTGAGCCAGTTTTAAATTCTCTTCAAACTTTGCAACAATATTCGATGCTTTGGAAATATCTCCTTTATCGTATTTGTAAGTTGCCATATCAAATACGGGTTGATCTAAAGTCCCGGGCCACCAATTGTATGTTTCAGCAATATGCGAAGCCAATTGTCCGGTGCTCCAGCTTTTTTCGGAAGGCTTATAACTTAAAGCAGTATCGGGAATTGCTTTTAATAATTTGCGGGTGTTTTCTGCTTCATGCAAAAATTCGCCCAGGAGAGATTGTACTATCATTGTTTTTAGGTTTTGAACTTTAAATTAGTTTTTTAAAATGTAAGCACATAACAAAATGTATTATTTATAGGTTAAACAATTTGGAAACTGTTTCTACCTATTGCAGTTGACAATTATTTGACAATATTTTTCTTTTAATTAGATTGCATTATATGAACATCGCTTTTATTGTTGCATAAAAGGAGAAAGCTGAGGTCAGTATGAATTAAATGCCGGTATTCAATGGCAGCATGAAACGCAACTGAGGAGATATAAAAAATACAAAGCGAGCCAACAAAAACCTAACGACAAAAACTTAGTAATATGAATAAATGGTTGAAACGGATCGGTTATTCACTTCTTGTTTTATTTCTTCTCTTGAATGTGATGAGCATTTTTCAGGCATATAAATTATCACATTTCTATGCGGATGCTCCCAAGCTAAAGAAACCCGAAGAAATGGGCGCTGTAGAAAAACTATCTTCTATTTTCTTCGGTGTGAGATATCCCAAGAGCAAAGTGGAAGATTCATTATTAGTGCCCCATGAAACCATAAGCTTCAAAACAGAGGACAGTCTAAAATTGGAAGGCTGGTATTTGGATAGTCAGAATGATGATACTATTAAACCCCATATCGGCACTGTTATCATGTTTCATGGACATGGCAGTTCCAGAAGCGGCGTGATCAAAGAGGCGGAAGCTTTTTATGAAATGGGCTGGAATGTATTGATGATCGATTTTCGGGCACATGGTAATAGCGAAGGGTCTCTTTCTACCGTAGGTTATCAAGAAGCAAAAGACGTAAAAGCAGCGTACGGTTATATTCAATCAAGGAAAGAAAAGAATATTGTATTATGGGGAATATCATTGGGGGCTTCTACTATTTTAAAAGCAATGAATGACTATGGTTTAAAGCCTTCTAAAATAATATTGGAAATGCCTTTCGGTTCTTTACTGAATGCAGGTGAAGGGAGATTAAGGATCATGCATTTGCCAGCAGAGCCCTTATCGGCTTTATTGGTTTTTTGGGGTAGTGTAGAACAAGGTTATTGGGCTTTTGGCAATAAGCCCTGGGATTATGCCAGTAAAGTAAATTGTCCGGTTTTATTGCAATGGGGTATCAATGATCAGCGAGTTACAGAAGAAGAGACCATGCATATTTTCAAGAATCTGGCATCGCATCAAAAGATATTGATTAAGTATGTGCATTGCGGCCATGAAAGTTTGTATAAAAAAGAAACTGTAAAATGGGATAAAACAGTGGGTGATTTTCTACAACAATAATTATCGCTTAATGATCACCGTTGTGCCAACAGCCATCGTGTTGAAGAGTTGAGTGATGTATTGATTCTTGGTACTTACACAACCCATGGTCCAGTTCTGGTATTGGTCAATTGCAAAATCTTCATGCGGCCAAGTGCCGTGTATACCGATCTCTCCACCTATTTCTGCATTGGCCGGAATTTTGCCTTCTGCTTTCCGTACATTGAATTTTTGAATACTTTCCTCATTGGGATAATCGAGGGCTAAAAATTTATTCCATTTCGGATGCGGTCTTTTGGAAGCGATATGAAAAGTTCCTTCGGGTGTTTTCCTGTCGCCCTTCATCATTTTATCGCCCAGGTCTTTATTGCCGAAAACAACCGGATAAATAATGAGTGGGTTATCATTGGCATCAAAAACAGTCATCTCATATGTATGCTTCTCGATCACAATATAATAATCAGTGCTACCTGCATGAGTTGGTTTGAATGAAGTATTGACGGTAAAAAGAATTGCAACCAAGAGAAAAGCAGGAAATCGTTTCATATCAGTTGACTTTTGTTATAAACGAAAACTACGGTAAAATGGTATGTAAGAAATGTTGTTTTGCAAATAATTATCATAATGAAAAATAAAAGTAGCCCATTATAGTTGTTTGCAGACTTTCTTGAACCTGATCCCGGATTTCTTCAAGAGTTGCCAACCTTGAAAAGGTTGGCAACTCTTTGTATGGCTATTGCAATGCTGCACATATTCTGAATATCATTTTGCAACAAGAGGGATCTCATCCTGAGAATTGAATATTATTTTTCCTTTCGCTCTTCCAGTGCTGATCATTTCATCTGCTCCTTTTGATGGACCGCCAATTCGTAACACCGCATCACAATTATCGATGAGTTGTATTGCAATAGGATGAAATATTTCATTGAATGGGGCATCGCCAATTTGTTTGGAACCTGCAGCTTCAACTAATGGTAATGCAAACCATTCGCCTAATACCGGAAGATGTCCCATACGGTAGATCAGCAATGCAACGTCGGTCATATGTTTCACATTCGCCGCGATCAATACAGGGTCATCATTCGTTCCCGAACGATAAGGACCCGCAACAAGTATCATCAATGATTGTTGATTTTTCATGATAAAAGATCATTTAGTTTAGCATATTGCAGCAACATGATCGTTTTGCCGTCTTTTATTTCACCGGTATCGATCATCTGTACTGCTTTGTCAAATGGCAATTCGAGCACTTCAATATCTTCCTGTTCATGTTCAATACCGCCACCTTCATTTACTTTCATGAATGCTGCGTATTCTGCAACAAAGAAATAAAGGATCTCTGTTACAGATCCGGGCGACATATAAGCTTCAAAGATCTTACGAACATCAGAGATCTTATAACCTGTTTCTTCTTCTGTTTCTCTTTTGATACAATCCTCTGCATTGTCTTTATCTAACAACCCTGCACAGGTTTCGATCAACATACCTGATTCATTTCCATTCACAAAAGAAGGCAAACGGAATTGCCTGGTAAGAATAACAGTCTTCTGTTCTTTATTGTATAATAAAATGGTAGCACCGTTACCCCTGTCATAGGCTTCACGGGTTTGCGTTTGCACAGTACCGTCTTTTTGTAAGAATTCGTAGGTAATTTTTCTGAGTGTGTACCAGTTATCTGAAAGGATCTCAGTCTTAATGATTTTGGCAGCAATGGTCATGCGCAAACAATTTTTTGTATTGCACAAATCTCTGTTTTCAAAATATTGTTTGCAATATTTGAATGTTAAACATCTGCCAAACAAAAACACCTCCTGGAAAGGAGGTGCACCTAAACAATAGGAGAAAAATTATTTCAGGATCACCAGTTGCTGAATCGAATTCCTATAGCATAAGGAAACTGTTCTACACCCGTACTTTCTTTATGCAAAGCATTAAAACTATAACTGCCGTACAATCTGATCGGGCCTAAGCCAAGTTCTGTAATAGCAGCCAAACGCCAGGGTTGTAAGCCAAGGTCTCCATGATATTTTTGTTTACCTCTTTCACCACTGATCTGTTTTCCATGATCCCCAACCAGGTATCCTGCACTTACGCCAGCACTTATACTGAAACCGTTACGATTGTGGGGAGCCGTATTGAAATTGAGCATAAGGGGAATGGTTAAATAACCTGCGTATAATTTATCCTTAGAAAAACCGATCGTGTCATTGAACACATGTGCTACGGGATCGCTGCGATAACTTAAATTATGATCGTACCTGAAATTATACATCTCCAGACCAAAACCATATTTCAGATTCAATGTGTGTTTAGAGATATTGAGTTTTTGCATGAACAGCCAGATGTTTACATTGGATGATTTTCCGGTATTCAAAGAAAAACTGTTCTGTGTAACAGGAGATCCGTGTACTGTTGTTAAATAACCCATTGACTGAGCCGCAGTATAATTTGTATTATCGCGCACATTGGTAAAGCCCAGATCGAAGATCCACCAATTGGTACTGATATTACTATTCTTCCTTTTTTTATGACTGGAATAAAAGGGGGTGTTGATATTGATCACAGTATGTTCATTATTGATGTCAACTGTTGTCGTTGTGCTTGATTTTTTCTTAACGATAACAAAATTGCCTACTTTAATGGTATCAGGATTCGCAGTAGCGCTACTGTCATTTTGCGCAATGCCTGCAGATGAAAATAATAGGGCTGCTATTAATACTGGCCAGCGGTTCATATATTCTTTGTTTTAAGGATTATTATTTCAATGATTTTGTGTCGACGGAAAAATTTGCTATGGCAAGTTTTCCATCTTCATCTTTTGACCTGGAAAAAACATGACTGGCTCTTTTAAAGAAACCTACCAATTTGTCTTTGTTCACTTCTATGTTTCCGATATAGATGTTATTTCTTCTTTCATCCTGTTCTGTGTCCAACTCTTTATAGACGGTTTGCTGATTTAGATTTTTTTCTTCAGTATCTGCCATGCTTGTATTGCTGTTAGATAGTGGCTTATCCAGAGCATTGAACATATCGGTATTGCCTTTGGAAATAGTAACAGGTGCTTGGGCAATAGCATTTTCCGGTACGGGTTCTTTTGATGGATTTTTTATATCAGCAGTGCTGTTAGCTGCTATGCTATTTTTTTCGCTTACCGATGTTATTATTGTTCGCTTAGACTCCACTGCCTGCAGTTTCTTTTCACTATTGTATTTTAAGGCAACAGAAGAATTGTCAGGAGATTGAATGATTGGAGTCGCTTCATTATTCTTTACATGAGCGTTATCATCAACAGGGTTTACAGTTTTGTTGTTTGTTGATGCCATTTCATTATTTGATCTGTTGTTGAAAGGGATCACGGTCCATACCAAAACAGCAAAGCCAATGATCGCAGCCGCAACAGCTAATCGAGTCCAGCTAAAATAAATAACGGGCTTTTCTTCTTTTCTGTATAAGGATGATTTATCAGGGAATGCAATAGTTTCAGGCGTTAATATTGTTTGCTTTAATAAAGTAAATGCTTGTTGTAATTGCGGATGCTGCAATACAAAAAGTTCTGTTTCCCTTTTCTCTTCTTCAGTCAATTCATCATCTGCATACAATAAGAAACGTTCTTCAAAATTCTGCAAACTCAATTCGTGAGAAGCCGTTTTGTACAAAGAACCTTTATTTTCAAAAACAATGGGTGTTGCATCCAGTTTTGTTTGCTGCAGCATGATGAGTTCATGTGCGGTATCGGGATTCTCTTCCATGAACTGTTCAACAGCCTGCCGCTCCTGTGCAGAAAGTTCCCCATCCACATAAAGCAGATAAAGTTCTTCGTAATTATTTCTGTTGATGTTCATTTTATAAAACGTTTTCAGGACTAACCAAATAATTTCTCAATTGTAACCTTGCCCGGTGCAGATACACTTTCACCTGACTTGCATTCAATCCCATGATCTCGCCGATCTGTTCATAATTGTATCCTTCATAATCCTTCAACATCACTAAACTCCGCTGTGTTTCATTCAGAAGATTCAATGCTTCCATCAGGACCTTCTTGGTGTTGGAATTGGTCTGGTGAACAATTCTTGTTCCATCTTCAAATTCCTCTTTCAAAGATATCCTTTTCACTTTTCTGATATGATCGATCATCTGATTATAGGCAACGGTGAACAAAAATGACTTCGATTTGGCATTTTCTACTGTTTCCCGGTTGCGCCATAATTTCTCAAATGCTGTTTGTACAATATCCTTGGCATCTTCTTCGTGCCGAAGATTCTTGACAATAAACCTGTACACATTGTCAGCATATTGATTTACACATTGATTATACTCTCTATCGGTCATAAACAGCAGGAAATTTCAGAATGTTTGCTTTGTATTAGTTATACGTTGCAGGGCAAAATTAGTTACAATACAAAGAAAAAAAATCCCGCCCCGAGGCAGGATCAGTTATTTATAAACGGCGGCAATCAGCGTATTGACGGGATTATAGAAAACATTTTCCGAATTATCTGTGGTCTGCTTAGTGGATTTGCAGTTCTTCCCGCAGCAGGCATCAGGTTTGGCGCATTGTTTTTGGGAATGGTTCTTATCTAAAAATGCGATAGCTGTAATGGCGAAAACTGTACAAATGCCTAATTGGAACAAATATCTTGATTTCATAAACAGCGGTTTGGACTTGTTAGACGAAATTAATTCCAAAATGTTACAGTCGTATGAGATAAAAGTTAAATAAGGTTAAATAAAGTTTCCAACCCTGGCATTCAGTTCTAAAATGTAAACCGATAACCTACGCCTTTTATAGTAATGATCTCCAGGGAAGCATCTTCTTTAAAATAACTCCTCAGTTTGGTGATATAAACATCTAGGTTACGGCTATTAAAAAATGAATCATTCCCCCAGATATGATTCAACACATCTTTTCTGTCAATGATCGTATTGCGGTGCTGAAACAAGAATTTGAGCAATTCGCTTTCGCGATAGGATAATTTGCGTTCCTCGTTTTTGATCGAGAGGATCTGTTTGTTGAGATGAAAACTATAGCTGCCCAAAGAAAGTGTTTCTCCGCCGGGGGTGAAAGTCTCTTCTTTTTTTACACGCAATAAATGCTCGATCCTCACAATTAATTCTTCCATGCTGAAGGGCTTACGGATATAATCATTACCTCCTGTTTTAAATCCTTTCACCACATCTTCCGTTTGTGTTTTTGCCGTTAAGAAAATGATCGGCACATCGCTGTTCAATTTTCTGATATCTTCTGCCAGTTCAAAACCATTGCGATTTGGAAGCATGATATCCAGTACGCAGATATCCGGTTGAAGTTGGAAAAATGCCGGCATCACTTTAGCACCATCCGTTTCCATGGCAACTTCAAAACCGCGGCCCTCCAAAGTCTCTTTTACGATCTTGCCGAGAAACAATTCATCTTCCACATACAAAATTCGGATACTCATAATTTGAATGCTTTTTTAATGATTTTCCGGTTATTGCCATAATCGATCACATCAGATTCTTTGTAGGGAAAGTATACTGTGAACTTACTTCCCTTGCCCAATTCACTTTCAACAGTAATGAAACCCTGATGTCTTTTGGCAATATGTGAAACATAACTCAAACCCAAACCATAGCCCTTCGTATTATGGTGATCGCCACTGGGCACACGGAAAAACTTATCGAATATCTTTTCTTTGTATTCGCCAGCAATACCAATACCATTATCCTTTACACTCAATTCAATATGTTCGGCTTTTGATTGTAAGCAAACATCGATCTGCGGATCTTCCTTACTGTACTTCAGTGCATTGTCGAGTAAATTATAGATCACACTGGTGATATGTAATTTATCTGCCTCAATTTTAAAATTTTCACCTTCTGTTTCAAATCTTACCCGCGCATTAGTTTTTTCAAATTGCAGTTTCATGGTATTGATCACATCTTCCACCAATTGTTTGCAATCGAACCATTCTTTCTTTAATTCTATCTCCTTATTCTCAAAAACAGAAAGCTTCAATACTTTATCGACCAGTAAACTGAGTCTTTGTAATTCGGCCGCAGAAATATCAAGGTATTCTTTTGTACGCTCTGCACTTTGTATACCTCCGAAATTTCTCAATGCTTCTACAGCCACAGTAACAGTGGCGATGGGTGTCTTTAATTCATGTGTGATATTGCTGATGAATTCATCCTTCATATCAGCCAGCCTTTTTTGTACCAGTAGATTCCTGTAAATGCTGATAAAAGAAATTGTTGTAAAAAGAATCAGCAACAAGGATAGAATTATTTGAGGGGATATCTTTTTTACAACAAACCAAAACGGATCTTCAAACACTGCCTGATAAGTAATGGGCCTGATAAACCCAACCCTTACAGGATTCGTGTGCAGTCTGCGTGTTGTGTCAGTCAATATTTCATTGTAAGAAGTATCCTTGTTAATTGTATAAACAAGATGATGGGCGGATGCAGCCATTAATCTTTTCTGAAATGCAGAATCTATTCTTCTCACAGGAATGCTGTCATTGATGGAATGTGCATTTTGAATGGCATCCTTTATCGTAAAAGAAAGTTTTAAACCTTTTTTATCTTTTCCTCTGATATCAATTGATTCATCGGAACTGAATATTTTATGACCGGAAGTTGTGACCACCACTTTTCTTCCTTTCTGCATATTTATTTTGATCAGCGAATCCAATTGTTCGGCTTTCATAGAGCTATTGTTGCCCGAAGATGAAAAACTGCGAACGATGATCATTTGTTTTTTACCGTTCGAATCACTCATATAAGGTCTGCGTTCATGCATTTCATCCGGAGTTGGCCCTCTTTTTTTAAAAGACATAGATTCTCTGATCTCTTTTTCCGAACCTGAAACATCATTCATTACATCACTCATGAAAACATCGGGTGGAGGAGCAGGCATGCCTTTAAAGAAAAGGGTATCGTTCCTGAATTTCTCTTCGCGTATCTTATAAATGCTTTCCCTGAATGCGATGTCAACTGTTTTTTTCAATCGATCTTTTTCATCATTGAACAATCGTATCAGCCAATAACTCTGAAAGGCCGCTATTAAAACAATAGTGGCCGTCATGAATAGTTTGGATAATTTCAGTTTGTTCATATAATGCATAACAAATGTAAATATACCTGCAGTCCCCCTGTTTTTTTATTAACCTTAATTAACCTTTATGCAACCGCTGTTAACGCCTGCTCACTTAGCTTTGAACCATAAAATATAGCTCATCATGAAAAAAATGTTTTTAGTATTTGCAGCTGCAATCAGCCTTTCTGCACTGCAAGCACAAATAAAAGAGGGTACCGTGATCTATGAAAGGAAGATCAATATGCATAAGATGATACAGGATGAACAAATGCGTGCCATGATGCCCGAATTCAGGACCAGCAAGCATATCCTGCAATTCAGCGACAGTACTTCCCTGTACAAGACCATCCCGGAAGACGAAGCACCCGATCCGTTTGAGGGCGGTGGCGGCGGAGGAAACAGAGTGATCATCCGTATGGGCGGTGGTGACGGTGATGAAATCTATAAGAATTTTGCTCAATCAAAATCTGTATTGCTGACAGAGCTGGGTGCAAAGACCTATATCATTGAAGACAGTATCCGTACACAAAAATGGAAACTGAGCGATGAAACAAAAACTATTTTAGGACATAATTGCCATAAAGCAACCACACAGCAAACTGTAATGGGGGGTGGTGTGATGCGCATTAATATCAACGGAAATAGTCCCGGTGATACAACTAAAAAAATGAACGCACCCAAACCTTCCCAGGTAGATGTTGTTGCATGGTATGCCGATGATATTCAAACACCTGTTGGTCCGGAAAATAACGGCGGACTGCCCGGTGTGATCCTTCAATTGGATATCAACAGCGGACAAACAGTGTATACTGCAACAGAGATAAAAAAAGAAGTGAATAAAAAAGATGTGAAGGAACCGACTAAAGGAAAGAAGATCACCAGAGCTGAATTACAGAAAATGCAAATGGAAATGATGAATAATATGAATCATGGCGGCCCCGGCGGAAGACCTCCTATGTAGTAGTTGATATGAAATTTAAAAAGGCTTCACGAGAGTGAGGCCTTTTTTTAGTGAAATATTTAAAGAAATAGTGTAATACTAAATAGGTATTTTTCTTAATTAGGGCTATTTGTAAATACATCAATTTCGCAACTTTTTAAGCTGTCAATCTTATTTACGCCAATTCTGCCATAACCTGCATTCGTAAAGACAGACCACCCTCCAAATTCTACATCGAAATTCATTTCTTTTAATACCTTAACCATTTCTTTTGCAAGAATTTCCGTTTCAGCATCACCCATTGTGCATAACACTTTTACATGATAATTGCGCGGCAAATTATTCAATAGCCAACTTTTTGAGTTTTCATCTACGTGTCTTTGTTCTTTACCTTTAATAGTTTGGTTGTAAGTATTGCCTTGTCCACCTTGATTTAAAAAGCCATGATTTATAATAATAGAATCTGATTTTGTCTTCGTTCCTTTTTGGAAATATTGGTTAGTTATTTTTTTGTCTTTCGAGAAATCATTATTCAAAACACCTTTATTGTCAATTTTTTGATTAATATCATTATTAGTTTGATTTGAAGAGTCAGAGAGATCATTGACAATCATTTTATCAGATTGAATTTTAGAAGGAGTCTCTTCCTTTTTGTTAAAAAGATTGTTAGCAATATAGCCGAATGAGAGAATAATAATTCCTATAATTCCCCCTATCAACTTGTCTTTATTCTTCTCTGATAAAAATGGCATACAATACTATTTTATATAAAGTTACAAATCCTTAATAACATATATTAATAATAGGGTATTTTAAACCTAAATAATAAGATTTTTACTTATAATGATCTATAATGTCAACTAAATACAAAAAACCCCGCTCATCATAAGCAGGATCTTTTATTATTAGGAGGGGATTCTTAATCGTTATTATTAAATGATCTGATCTGGATATTCGGTCCGCCGGCAGCTTTGCCGGCTTTGTTTAAGATATAGGTAAAACTGAAAAGGAAATAACGCTGCAATACATTGTAGCGTGTGTCTTCAATATAGTTTTGATTCACGCTTCTTGAGGTTCCCGTATTTTGATCCAAAAGATCCAGCACACTTAATTTGAATTCCGCTCTTTTATTCTTCAAGAATCCTTTGGCCAGAGATACATTCCACAATGGAATGGCCGTGTTATAACCATCTGCTCTTCCGCTGTTGATCGTGTACTTGAAATTATTGTTCAATGTAAAACCACCCGGCAAATAATTAGTGATATCGGTACTGTATCGCTGCGTTAAATAATTCGTGTTCAATTGAGACTGTAATGAATAATCTGCTTTGCTGATGCTTAAGCCTGCTGTTGTGATGATATCGACCTTATTATCAATTCCGAAACTCCAGTTGAGGGAAGGGTTCACACTCAGATTGGCAATATTATTTTGTGCGCCGTTGATGAATGAAACATTGTGCGTATAATTGGCACCGAGCGACAAGTCGATCCTTGACTTTAATTTCTTGATTGGGAATCCGAAAGAGGCATTACCGAATAAATAGGAAACTCCATCAGCATTGGTATAGCTTGTTTTTCTGGCGCCACTGGTTGTTGTTGAATCTGTATTTACAATAGCATTGAATGTTTTTCCGGCAGCAAAAAACACAAAGAAATTCTTTCTGGTCATAGGATCGGCAGCAAAATAATTGATGTTTAAATTATGTGCGTATGAACGTTGCAGATTGGGGTTTCCAGCAGTGATATTCAATGGGTCACTTACATTCTGTATCGGCTGCAACTGGGTGGTGTTGGGTTGTTGTGTGCTGGTACTATAATCGATGCGCACATTTCTGAAATTACTGAACTTGTATTGAAAGTTCGCATTGGGCAATACATCCGTAAATGATTGTTCTATTGTGCTACTATGTGTTTGATTGATACTTTTCAATGTGGCTGATTGCAAGGATGCACCCAACGTATAATTTATTTTCTTTTGATTGGCCCTGATATTCACGCTTCCGCCACTGTAAGTATAATTGCTTTTGAAATCATTGGTGAGTGCTGCATTCGCAGCATCATATTTACCTGTGTTAGAATTATAGTCGTATGTTTTTTTATCACTCTGTCCAACAGTACTGTTGATGAAACTGCTTAATTCGATCAATGATCTTTTACCCAGCGGTTCAGTGTAAGTGATATTGCCGCCATAATTATTGGTAACGGCATCGTAATTATTGGTTTGGTTTAAAACAGTATCTGCCGAACTGCTACCGGAATAAAATGTTGTTTTGGAATTCAGGTTTCCGTTTTGATCACTGTGGTTATAAGTATTATTCAGTAGCACCGATAATGTTCGCCCTTTCTTTTTAAAACGCAATCTGTATAAAGCAGAACCCGAAAAATCAAGTGCTTCTGATTTGGCAAAACTGTTATTAAACCCATCATTGAGTTTTACATGATTCATATCCTGAGAAACAGAATTATTATTGTTCCAGTTGTTCTGTTGTTGAAACGTAACAGAAGGAATGATCTTGATAGAATTAAAACTGTCTATCTTATGATCATAACTCAAATTGAATTTTTGTTGTTTGATATCTCTTACACTATTACTGTTGGCATCATATTCATAAGAAGAATTGCCCGGTAAAATATATTGACGGTTAGTGGTCTTATCGGTCACCAGATGAATATCACTGGCAGTTGCACTGGCATTAAAATCTGTTTTCTTGTTCCAGACATCATTGAAATTGAATCCTCCAGCTAGTGTATTGGCAACCCCTTGTTGATTTTGCCCCAGTCCAGTTGTAGGTAAGCCTGCATTGTCAGGTCCGTTACCACCGGTTTTAATGGTCATGCCGCCGCCGTTGCGCATGCCCTTGCTGATCTCGCCCGTAAAATTCAAAACATCACCGATCGAAAATCCCTGGCGGTTGGTATTATTGGCCATCCCGAGAAATGATATTTGCTGATCGCCCTTGAATTTATTGATATTGGTTTGTGCATCATATTTTCCGTCATTGCCTGCACCTCCTGTTACTTTGCCGAACAATGCATTGTCTCTGTCTTTTTTCAATTTCAGGTTGATGGCTTTTTGCGAGTTACCATCATCAACACCTGTAAATTCTGCCTGATCTGTTTTTTTATCAAATACCTGTACTTTATCAACTGCATCGGCATCTAAATTCTTTGTCGCCATTTTAGGATCGCCTGTAAAAAATTCTTTACCATTCACCAAAACGCGGTTCACAGTTTGTCCGTTCACTTTCACAGTACCGTCTTCATCAACAGTAACACCCGGTAATTTTTTTAAGAGGTCTTCCACCACTGCATTTGGTTGTGTCTTGAAATTTTCTGTATTGAATTCAAGTGTATCATTATTCATTACAACGGGCGGACGTTTTGCAATGACCGTTACATTCGTTGCATTGGCCAGATCTACTAATGGTATATTGCCCAGATTCAGGTCTTGTCCATCGATCACGGTAATTAATTTCCAAACCGGAACATAACCCACATAGGAAGTCGATAATAAATATTTGCCCTGAGCTATTTTAGGAAGATGAAAATTACCGGATGAATCTGCTCTTGTAAAACTGATCAGTGTAGAATCTTTTGCCGCTACCAAAGAAACGGTGGCATAGGATAATCCTTTTTTACTCAGGGTGTCAAAAACTGTTCCTCTGATAATGGAGGCTCTCTGGGCTTGCGCCATAAAAGACATGAACAGAATAGCAGATAAAAGGATGATTTTTCGCATTACAGACTCAGTTTGATTGTTGTTGCCAAAGCTAGAGGCAACCCGCAGCAATATCGGTTAATAATGATGGAACTAAGGTTAATAAAGGTTAATGTATTTGCCGGGAAAATCCTAAGGTTCCCGGGTAATCAACATGCTCTGTGTATGGATCGAATATTGCTTTGGCATTATAACCAACTAGCATTGCCGTTTCTTCAATATAGAACAACCCTGCTTTCTTTATAGCAAAGCTTTGACTGATTCGGGGATAACCCGAGTATATCCCGAGTATGACCCGAGTATGACCCGAGTATGACCCGAGTACAACCCGACTTATATAAAACTCGAGTAATTCTTGGTTTAAGACCGGATATAAACTTGGTTATGGACGTTTTAAATACGAATTTGCCAGCAGGCTGGCAGGAAGAAGGCAGGGATAAATGATAGGGTAAGATGCAGACTGCTGTTGCTTAACAACCCTGTTTAAAAAATAATCTTCAGAAATTCATCTGTACCCCTAATTTTGCGCAATCCTTCAAAAATGAGTACAGCACTAAATTCGAACGAGTCCGTTTCTTCGCAGAAAAAGAAAATTATTGTTTTAGGC
>CAIKTE010000075.1 GCA_903830285.1 uncultured Chitinophagaceae bacterium
ATCAAACATCTAACATCTAACATCTAACATCTAACATCTAACATCTAACATCTAACATCTAACATCTAACATCTAACATCTAACATTATGTCCTCATACCCTTTCTATCAAGTCGATGCTTTTACCGAACATTTATTTGGCGGTAATCCGGCTGCTGTTTGTCCATTGAAGAAATGGCTGCCCACAGAGACCATGCAGATGCTGGCCAATGAAAATAATTTATCGGAGACAGCATTCTTTGTCCAGGAAGGCGATACATTTCATATCCGTTGGTTTACTCCCGAACTGGAAATTGATCTGGCAGGACATCCTACACTGGCAACAGCTTATGTCATATTTCATGAATTGGGTTACGATAAAAACATCATTCATTTCGAATGTAAAAGCGGTGCATTATATGTTACCAATAACAATGGAGTGCTCGAAATGAATTTCCCTGCACGCATGCCTGAACATTGCAATCCTCCTTCCGCTTTATTGGAAGGACTGAGTCATCAACCACAGCATATTTATAAGTCGAGAGATTATATGCTCGTGTATAAAGATGAAGCAGAAGTAAGAAAATTCGTTCCTGATTTTGAATGGCTGAATAAAGTAGAAACACTGGGTATCATCATTACTGCACCCGGAAATGATTGTGATTTTGTTTCTCGTTTCTTTGTACCTAATTCTGTTATTGGTGAAGATCCAGTTACCGGATCTGCACATGCCACATTGATCCCTTACTGGAGTAAAGTGCTCGATAAAACAACCATGATCGCCAGACAGGTTTCCCGTCGAGGCGGGTTATTATATTGCGAAGCAAATGGCAATAGGGTTACCATTGCAGGTAAAGCTGTGTTGTATATGAAGGGAGAATATTTTGTCTGAACGGGGATTTGATGGATTAAAAGGATGTAAAGCTTTCTGGGATTGGGTTGTCCAAAGGACAGCTTCTGAGCGTTGCACATTTGTACTTAATATTTTAATGCACAATCATTTCATTTACATTTTTACATGGAGCTGCTAAAAAAAATAAAACTTATCTATACTTTTTATTGCAGTTTTATTTTATCATCTATGATAATTACATTCTGCTGTTTAATGTCATTTTGGAAAAATGATTTTAGAAGCTTTGCTGGAATATTCTGGCTTAAAATCATAACATTAGCATTAACATATTATTTCATCAACAGTGATAAAAGCAAAGAGTTTTATTATTATCAGAATTTAGGAGTTTCAAAAATTACACTTTGGGTAACAACGCTTATCATTGATCTATCAATATTTCTGTTTTTGATTTTTGTAGCTCAAACACTCAAATGAAACATATACTGGAAGCGGATAGCATTCAACTGGAATTTGATAACAGAAAAATACTTTCTGACATTTATATAAAATTCGAAACAGGGAAAATTACAGGTTTGATTGGTCGCAACGGGCAAGGAAAAACATGCCTGATGCAAATTATTTATGGCAGTTTGAAGTGCGAAAGATCAATTCGTATTAATAAAATTAATCAGCCCAAAACATTTCAAATTCCCGAGTTATTAATGTATCTGCCTCAATTCAATTTTATTCCTAAAAGGCTTTCCTTAAAAAGAATATTCAATGATTTCGAACTTGACTACTCATTGTTTGAAAAAAGGTTTCCTGAGTTTGCTTCAAAATATAATTCATCAATAAACAATTTATCTGGTGGTGAACACCGATTAGTTGAACTGTATATAATTGTAAAATCAAAGTCACAGTTTGCAATGCTTGATGAACCATTCACACATTTAAGCCCTATACAAATAGAAAAAGTTATAGAGTTATTAAAAGAAGAAAAGTCTAATAAAGGAATCTTGTTAACCGATCATATGTTTAATCATGTTACAGAAATTTGTGACGACATCTATTTGCTTGTAAATGGGAAAACCCATTTCATAAAAAACATGGAAGAAATTGAGAAGTTGGGTTATACCAAATTAGAATCCATTCAATAATATTTTATCCATCACTCTCCCACTTTGTATATTAACGGAAGCAGAATAAATAATGACTGAAATAAAACCCAACAATCGCTTCATATTAGATCTTTTATGGTTTCATACAATACTTTTGAAAATTAATTTGCAAACAGACCATCGGTACTGTACTTTTAAAGTAACAACTAAATATCAGTCAACAAATGGAACCGGAAACAGCAGAACAACAGGAACCTATAGAAAAGACAGCAGATCATAAAAAAGAGAAACTCTTTGTTTATACGATCAGAGACTGGAAAGAATACCTTGGTGAATCTGTATTGATCATATTCAGTGTGATCCTTGCATTGGCCCTCACAGAATATTTCAATAATCTCCACGAAAAAGAAAATACCAGAACTATTTTAAAAAGTATTGTTGCTGAACTGAAACAGAATAAGATTTCTATTCAGGAAATGCATCAATATAATCTGCAGGTGCTGAACAAGATTGACAGCTGTTTAACAGATAAAAAACTGCAAAATGATTTTGTTTCTAACAATGAATTGCATTTGAAAGTGATAGCACCTTGGGGCGCTCTGTATCGTTATCTCGATAACAATGCATGGACCATTGCAAAAACTAATAACGTAATTACAAAAATTGATATTGAAACAGTTGCAGTACTTACAAAAGTGTATGACGATCAGGAAAAAATGATGAAATTAGAAAATGAAGTTGCTAAAGTTATCTTGGACAGGGCTTCCAGAGATCCAAAGCAGGTCAATACAACATTAATTTTAATCAGAGACATTTATCATGCCTGGGCTGTTGACAGAGAACCCGGGTTATTACAACAAATTGACAGCACTATAAAAAAAGTGGAAGCTTATTAAATGAGTATTTATTTTTTGCATTGTAATATTGCCTCAACTTGTTTTTCACATGACTGATATCAAATCTCATCCCTTACACATTTATACAGATGGTTCATCGCGTGGAAACCCCGGCCCCGGTGGTTATGGCATTGTGTTATTATGGGGTGAAAAAAGAAAAGAACTCTCTGCAGGATATCGATTAACGACCAATAATAGAATGGAATTGCTAGCAGTGATCGTTGCATTGAGATCATTGACCAAGAAAGATATCCCTGTCACCATTCATACCGATAGCCAATATGTAGTGAACAGTATAGAAAAGAAATGGGTGGATAATTGGATCAAAACAGATTTTAAAGGTGGCAAAAAAAATAAAGACCTCTGGCTACAATATTATGAATTGGGCAAACAGTTCAGCATCAAAATGAAATGGGTAAAAGGTCATGCTACTAACGCCATGAATAATCGTTGCGATGAATTAGCTACTGAAGCAGCAGATGGCCATCATTTATTGGTGGATGAAGGGTATGAAGCCGAGAAATAGAATGACAGATCTTTAAAAACGTACTGTCACCTTGAGGCTCTCGAAAGGTGAATTCATAACATGGGTTTTCGTTAGTCATGCTTCGAGTGCCTCAGCATGACAAAAACAAAAAAGCGCCGCAATATGCAGCGCTTTTTTATTCTAATTATTTAAAGACTAAGATAATTTCAAGCTGTAATTCTTTTTCACCAAAGCATTATAAGAAATCATCACCACAGGTAAATAAACGATGGTAGCGATCAATGAATTTTTATAGAATGGTAATCCATCCTGCATGCATAAAAGGAATCCACTGAAAGTCATTGGACGACCCCATCCTCCATGTCCTGCCCAAACAGCAATATTGGAGATCAGATAAAATAAAGTAGGTCCGGCAACAACACCTGTCAGGATCCTGTTGTAATTCTTTCCCTGTAACACCCAACCGATCAGGGTAATTAAAAGGATCAATGAATAATTCATCCATTGGTAACTGTATAATCCTTCAAAAGGAAATAATCCCATTGCATAAAATAGCTGGATCAATACATCACTCAAAAACAAAGCGATCAAAGGATATAAAAATGATTTACGTTTATCTTTTACGATCATACCCGAAAACAACGCAATGGCCATGATAGGCGAAAAGCCAGACCATTCGATCTTTGGCGCGAACAATAGTTTTGATACTGTTGCCAATACAACGATCAATAATGTAAAAAGTAATATTCTGCTTTGCGATTTCATCAAT
This sequence comes from uncultured Chitinophagaceae bacterium, assembly GCA_903830285.1. Taxonomy (GTDB): domain Bacteria; phylum Bacteroidota; class Bacteroidia; order Chitinophagales; family Chitinophagaceae; genus CAIQDX01. The sequence goes on from CAIKTE010000075.1 coordinate 4,081, forward strand.
AAATTATTTGCGACAAAAATAGGTTGAAAATAGATTTTGCAAACTTCTATTTTCCTCAATCTGTGGATAAGCAGCACTATTTATCCGTTACAGGTACAAAAGCCTTGAACAAGAGGCAATGCCCCGATGAAGCAATGCTGTATTCCTGTCCCGGTAATACAGCAACAGACTCTCCTTTTCTAATGACCAGATTGAGTTCTTTGCTGTTCACTACCCCTGCCCCTTCGATAATGATCAGTATTTCGAGTGAATGGGCAATGCTTCCATATTTATCATTACCATGCAGTTCTATCTTATTGATACCGAAGTCGGGAACAGGACATGGATAATTCTTTTCAATGGCATCGATACTGTTTCCCTTCATTACATTGGGTGTAACACCAATAAAAGCTGTATGCTTCATCAATTCCGGAACGTCAATATGTTTGGGAGTTAATCCGCCACGCAATACATTATCACTGTTGGCCATCAGTTCAACATTTTGCCCTTCGAGATATGCATGCGGTATCCCGGGTCCCTGAAATACAGCATCACCCTTTTCAGCCTTAACGATATTTAAAAAGTAAATAGAAAAGATACCTCGGTCGATATTTTTGATCTCATCCTTTCCTTCAAATAGTTTAGCTACCCACCAGCCCGGTTGGTCTTTGGTCAATTCATTGTATTCCTTCCTGCGCAATTCGCGTTTCACCAGATTGAATAGTAATCGATCGATATCTTCCTGACTCATTTCCATTACAAACTGATATAAACCTTTATATCCGGCACGCTTGAACAAAGGCAACAGCACATTGAATTCCTGTACATCCTGTAACACCCTTTCCAGCATTGCTTCCTGTTTAAATCCATGCAGTAACCAGAACTCACTCAGTGCAACCATTACTTCGGGCTTATGATTCCTGTCCTTATAATTTCTATTGGATGCATCGATAGGAATTCCTGCGGCTTCTTCCGCTTCAAAACCTTTTATGGCTTCTGCTTTAGTAGGATGCACCTGAATGCTGAGCATGTCTTTTACATCCAATATTTTGAGGAGATAAGGTAATTCGGCAAACTGCTGCCACACTTTATCTGTAATGATCTCAGTAGGGTTCTCTGTAATTAGTTTATAAAGGGAAACGTTTTGATTGTCGATCCACAGATCGGATGAAGCAGAAGGATGAGCTCCCATCCAGTATTCTGCACAAGGTTTATGTTCTGCATTTACAAATCCAAGCAATGAAGGAATAAAATCATATCCACCCCATGC
>CAIKTE010000076.1 GCA_903830285.1 uncultured Chitinophagaceae bacterium
AATGGTCTTTTTATTATCAGTAATATTATTTTCGAAAAGGCTGTCGGTCTTTTTGGATCCTGTAGGTATTTCTAATACTTCTATGTTTGTTGGTTTTGTTTGTGATTGGTTGGTGAAATAAAAATAATAACTGGTTGCGCTACCTGCCACGATAACAGGCAAGAGCCACCACCAGAAGATGAATCTCCTTTTTTTCTTATTGAATTCTTTATCAAGCATCTGATCCATCTTATCCCAGGCCTGCATATCAAATTCAGGCTGAGCGATCTTTTCAGCTGCTTGTTTTATAATATTATCCATATTGTCAATATTCATTTCATTCATACACGACAGTATTATTGGGCTCCAGCATTTTTTTCAGGTTCAGTTTCGCTTTAAACAGATTTGATTTAGATGCACCCACTGAAATCCCAAGTTTTACAGCAATTTCTTCATGTGTTAAACCATCTATCACATGCAGATTAAATACAGTTCTATAAACGGGTGAAAGGCTTTTTACTTTTTGCATGATCTCATCATAAGATAATTTGTCTAAAGCCGTTTCACTTTTATAAGCTGATTTTTCAATAGCCGTTTCATTTTCTGAGCCAGACATCAGCTGCTGTTTATGATATTTACGGTGATGGTCGATCGAAGTGTTGATCATGATCCTTTTGATCCAGCCCTTTAAAGAGATCTCTTCATCCTCAAAAACAGGCTTGAAGCTGTGCAATTCTTTAAAGACTTTCATAAACCCATCATTCACGATCTCGATCATATCATCTTTTGTAGCTGCATATCTGCTGCAAATGGCTGCTGCATAACCATAATAGCGTGTATAGAATGCTTTTTGGCAGTCCCGCTTTAAGGCAATACAGCCTTGAATGATACTATGTAGATCATTGTTATTCAGGGTTATTTGGGATTTGTGTTGATGATAAATCGGAAAAATGAAACATAAGGTTGCCTCCTGCTGCTAATTTTTCACATAATACAATAATTATTTTACGCTACAGAGGACTGATGCTGAATGATGAATTCGATCAGTTCTTCCAGACTCAGACCTGCTCTGTTACAGGCATCCTGTATATCCTCTCTGGAAACATTGGCCGCAAAGGACTTTTCCTTCAGTCTTTTCTTTACACCTTTCAATTCCATTCCGGTATAACCTTCGGGGCGCATGAGGGAATATGCGTGGATCAGTCCTGAAAGTTCATCAAAAGCATACAACATCTGATCCATCTTGGTCTCGGGCTCCACACCAAAATGAACGGGGCCATGGCTGGCAATGGCATGTAAAACCTCCGGATCAATATTTCTATTCTCTAATTCTTCGATTATTTTCTTGCAATGAAGATCAGGCCACTGGTCCCAATCCGCATCATGTAATAAGCCGGTCATTTCCCATTTCCATTCTTCTGCGGCTGATAAATTTTCTTTTTCTGAAGCCCATGACCGCATCAGATGGGCCACTTGTTTCATGTGCAATTGCAGTTTGGGATTGAGTACCCATTCATGAAATAACTGAAATGCTTCCTCTTTTGATAAGAGATTGCCTTTGTTTGACGCAGCACCGAATGTATTTCTGCCCAGAAGAAGTGACATAGTTTTTTTTCAAAGATAGTTTTATCAATAAAAAGAAAAGAAGGATTTTTGCTGAATGATTTACAACGGCGTACTTTTATCCTTACGCTTATTTCAATTATTAAAAACGCAAGAGTAATGGGGGGAATTAAGACAGTTATTACGGGTATTGGAAGTTATGTTCCTGACGAAATGAAGAGCAATAAGGATTTTGCTTCGCACGAATTTTACGGAGAAAATAATCAAAGGATCGAATTGCCTGCGGAGATCATTGCCGCAAAATTTAAACAGATCACCGGTATTGAAGAAAGAAGGTACGCGCCTAAAACAATTAATACATCAGACCTTGCAGTGATCGCTGCTCAACGAGCAATAGCAGATGCAGGTATTGATCCTGAAACCCTGGATCAGATCATATTTGCGCATAATTTCGGAAATGTGCTGGATCAAACCATACAAACAGATGCGATGCCGGCATTGGCCGCAAGGGTAAAAAGGGGGCTGGGAATCAAAAATCCTAATTGTACTGCTTATGATATCCTGTTTGGTTGTCCGGGATGGCTGCAGGGGTTGATACAGGCTGATTCTTTTATCAAATCTGGTCTGGCAAAAAAATGCTTGGTGATCGGGGCTGAAACGCTTTCAAGAGTGCTGGATGTTAACGATAGAGATTGCATGATATTTTCGGATGGGGCAGGTGCCTGTATCGTGGAAGCCAAAGAAAATACAGAAAGTGGCATTCTCTCGGCCAGTGTACAATCCCATTGCGGGGATGAGTTAGGGTATCTATTTATGGGAAAATCCAATTTACCGGGTTCTGATCCGGCTGTACGTTATATTAAAATGAAGGGCAGGAAAGTGTATGAATATGCATTGAAACATGTTCCTGCTGCCATGAAAGACTGCTTGGATAAAAGCGGTGTTGAGATCGGCCAGTTAAAAAAAGTGTTCCTGCACCAGGCAAATGAAAAAATGGATGAGGGGATCATCAAAAAAATGTATGAACTCTACGGTATCCATGAATTGCCGCAATATATCATGCCAATGAGTATCCATCATCTGGGCAATAGTTCTGTTGCTACCATTCCCACTTTATATGATATGGTGAAAAGAGGCGAGATAGAAAATCAGTCCATTCATCCGGGCGATGTGGTCATGTTTGCTTCGGTTGGTGCGGGAATGAACATAAACGCAGTCTGCTACAGGATTTGAGACATTCATTGGTTAAACATTATTTTTCAAAAAAACTGCCCGTAAAATTCTTTTTTCCGAAAAAGATGTATATTTTACCTCTTCACCAAGTATCATTGTATGCCCCTCGCATTGATAAATGACATTTCTATTGCAGATGTAGTCTACGACTATATGCTGATCCAGGTCATCAATCCTGCACTGCAGGGTCAGACATTGCAATATGCCATCAGCCATAAAAATAATAGTGCCATCATTCGCAAAGGGAGTTTTCAAGGCCAGGTCGTACAATTGCGTGTTGCGCATATGCCTGAAGGTTGCTACGATTTTTATATTACTGCAGAAGGTGGAGAGCCCTCTATTTTTCCATTCGAAAAAAGAGCCGAAAGTTTTGAACAGTACCTGGTTCACAGATAAATTCAAGTTTCATTTTTAGCCCAAACCTTTATTCATTTCTTTAGCTTCAATGAATTAATTTTATTCAATGAAGAACATAAAGATCTACTCAGCTATAATTTTTTCTATAGCCATTATTTACAGTTGCAGTAAACCACCGTATGCAACAACCAATAAATCTTATAGTGATCAGACAAAAAATTATACACAGTTAATGAGAGACATTCCTGTGATCGATGCAAATGATTCTATTAAACAACCACCATTCTTTGCAGGTACTACCAATTTTGGATTACGAAAACCCAATTTTGTGATCATACATCATACAGCACAAAACAGTTGCGATCAAACGCTGAAAACCTTTACCACAGTAGCTTCTAAAGTAAGTGCTCATTATGTGATCTGCAAAGAAGGTATTGTGTATCATATGCTCAATGATTATTTCCGTGCACAGCATGCTGGTGTAAGCAGATGGGGAAATCTGATCGATGTGAATTCATCATCCATCGGAATTGAAATCGATAATAACGGATTCGAAGAATTTACTGAGGCACAAATAAAAAGCCTCTTGACTTTATTGGAAACACTAAAAAAGAAATATGATATTCCTGCTGCGAATTTTATCGGGCACGGTGATATTGCGCCGAGAAGAAAGAATGATCCTAATTACCGTTTTCCCTGGAAGACATTAGCCGAACATGGATTTGGATTGTGGTATGATGAAACGAGGGATTCTGTGCCAGCAAACTTTAATCATATTCAGGCGCTGCGAATTGTTGGTTATGATGTGAAAGATACGACTGCTGCTATTCGTGCTTTTAAACGACACTTCATGCAGGACACAACAAAATATATCAATGATGCTGATAAAAATGTGTTGTTCAATTTGCAGAAGAAATACATGTAATTGTTGTTAGTGATGATTTTTAAACGCAGAGGCGCAGTGTGTTTGTTTTTTGAAAGCTAGCTCTTTTTAAGGGTGTCTGATTTTGAGTTCGCGGAGGAAAATCCGAAGGATTTTCATTCGTGTTTTTAACTTCTGCATAATAATTTGTGCATTCGTGGCAAAAGAATACTAAATAACAGATTTATTAGAAATAGGTAGAACAATGTGTTACTGGCAGCCTGTCGAAATGTGCTGATTTTCAATAATTGACTTCGACAAGTTCTCGGTGCTGTCCTTTTGAACTGTTTGGCATACAAATCAAATAATAAAGTTTCTGATTCATTAAAGATGAATGATGTTTAAACTGGTTTCCATTTTTTTATTGTTGAATGTGGCAGTCATTGCACAAGACAAAACGTATAATGATCCCTTCATTATTATTTTAGGAATAGCACAGGATGCCGGTTATCCGCAGGCAGGCTGTGAGAAGGATTGCTGCAAAAGGGTCTTGACCGATGCTTCGGCCAAAAGAATGGTGACATCTCTGGCTTTGGCCGATCCTGCAACGCATCAATGGTGGTTATTTGACGCAACACCGGATATCACTGCACAACTGCAATTATTCCGCAGCAAAACAAATGCAGCATATCCCATTTTGCCGGCAGGTATCTTTTTGACACACGGACATATCGGACATTATACAGGGTTGATGTATTTTGGAAGGGAAGCAATGAACACCAGGAGTCTGCCTGTGTATGCAATGTCGAGAATGAATGGGTTTTTAGTGCAGAACGGACCATGGGATCAATTGTTCGAGATCAATAATCTTTCCATGAGACGTTTACGTGCAGACAGTTCCGTGAATCTGTCAACAGGAATAACTGTAACACCATTTTTAGTGCCACATAGGGATGAGTATAGTGAAACGGTTGGTTTCAGCATTCAATATCAGCAATTCAAACTGATCTATATTCCTGATATTGATAAATGGAAAAAGTTTGGCAGAGATATTAATCTGTTGGTAAAAGAAAGTTCAGTTGCATTATTGGACGGCACTTTTTTTAAAGATGGCGAACTAGCCGGAAGAGCCATGAATGAGATCCCGCATCCCTTTGTGGAAGAAAGTATGTTGCAGTTCTCCACTTTAGCTGAAGCTGATAAAAAGAAAATTCATTTTATTCATCTCAATCATACGAATCCTTTGCTGGATAAGAAATCTGTGCCATTTGCAGAAATAAAGAAGAAGGGTTTTAATATAGCAGAACAAGGAGAGAAGGTTGTTTTTAGATGAATTCAAAAAAAAAATAATACGCTGTAAAAAACTAACAATTGTTAGGTTAATTGTTTTCAATCCTTATTTTTGCGACAGAAAAAGATACTATATGCAGTTCGAGTTAACAGAAGAGCATCTAATGATACAGAAAGCAGCAAGGGATTTTGCTGTAAATGAATGTCTGCCCAGCGTTATTGAAAGAGACGAACATCAGAAATTTCCGAGAGAGCAGGTTACCCAATTGGCCGAATTAGGTTTTATGGGTATGATGGTGGATCCCAAATACGGTGGTGCCGGAATGGATTCGGTGAGTTATGTGTTGGCAATGGAAGAGATCAGTAAGATCGATGCTAGCACCAGTGTTTGCATGAGTGTCAATAACAGTCTGGTTTGTTACGGCCTCGAAGCATTTGGCACGGAAGAACAGAAACAAAAATATTTAACGCCATTGGCGCAGGGAAAAAAAGATGGTGAATTGTATATCGGGGCCTTTTTATTGAGTGAGCCGGAAGCAGGCAGTGATGCTACTTCGCAAAAAACAATGGCTGAAGATAAAGGCGATCATTATTTGGTGAACGGAACTAAGAACTGGATCACCAATGGCTCTTCGGCTAGTGTGTACTTGGTGATAGCTCAAACCGACCCTGCAAAGGGTAGCCGAGGTATCAATTGTTTGATCGTTGAAAAGAATTCACCCGGTATAGTGGTTGCTGCAAAAGAAAATAAACTCGGCATTCGCGGAAGCGATACACATTCCATCATGTTCACGGATGTGAAAGTTCCGAAAGAAAACAGAATAGGAGCAGACGGCTTCGGATTTACATTTGCCATGAAGACATTAGCCGGAGGCCGCATTGGTATTGCCTCTCAGGCATTGGGTATTGCAAGTGGCGCCTATGAACTGGCATTGAAATATTCCAAACAGCGCAAAGCATTCGGGAAGGAGATCGCACAACATCAGGCCATTCAATTCAAGCTGGCAGATATGGCAACAAGGATTGAAGCGGCACGTTTATTATGTTTAAAAGCAGCCTGGGAAAAGGATAACGGATTGAGTTATGACCTCAGCAGTTCTATGGCAAAAGTATATGCCAGCGAAACAGCTATGTGGGTTACGGTGGAAGCAGTGCAGATACATGGTGGTTACGGATTTGTGAAAGAATATCACGTTGAACGTTTGATGCGCGATGCAAAGATCACACAGATCTATGAAGGCACAAGCGAAGTGCAGCGCATTGTGATCAGCAGGAGTATTTTGAAATAAAGTTTTATTGATAACTTGCTGCATGCGTAAAAAAATTATAGGCTCTATCTTCTTTTTATTTACGTGTTTATTATACAGCTCAGCCAACGACAGTTTGATCCATCGTTTGATACGGCGTTTGGATCAATTGCAACTGCATCATGAATCATATTTTCCGCAAGGATTATTTCCTTCCTATCAGCAATACAGTACGAAAGAGCATCCCCTTAAAAACGATGTCAATATTTTCTTTACCGGGCTTACTGCTGTAACATTAAAACAATTAAGGCCTTATCTGCAACAGGAGGACCAAATCATTTGTGATAGTATTTTTCAGCGGATTAAAATAGTTGCAGCAAAATTTAAGAATAGAAAAGGGCGTAATACCTATAACTTTTGGCCAACTGATACCCTTAAACTATTTTCCAACACGGGAGTATTGAAATTTGTTGCCGGCCAAAAAGCAATAGCAGATGATCTGGATGACACCGTTGCGATGCTGATTGTTTTGGACGAACCTGATTCGTCTATCAGGTCCCTTCATGCATTCATGCAGGGTTTTACCAATAAAAAAGGAATTTCAACAAAAACTGCATTGAAAGGCTATGAAAACTTCGATGCTTATTCAACATGGTTCGGAAAGAAAATGACCGTTGAATTAGATGCCTGTATTTTAAGCAATATCCTGGGAATGATTCAAACCTACGATCTTGAATGGACAAAAGCTGATTCAGCAAGTCTGGATTTTTTAACTAAGATGGTTAAGCAAAAAGATTATGTAGATCACCCGGATATCATGTCTGTTTACTATAAGACCACGCCGATCATCTTATATCATTTATCAAGATTGATGAGCATAAAACCTATTGCTCCTTTAGAGCAATACAAAAAGCAACTGATTGATGATGCTATTCAGATCTATTCAACATCAAATAATCTTTTAGATAAAATGATTTTACGGACTGCATTGCTGCGATGGGGTGTTTCATTACCGGGTGAATTGGTTATTACAGAAAATATTCAGGACGACATTGAACACAATGACTTTAATTTTTTCATTGGCAATGTGGCTTGCGCTATGCCCAGATATATTGCATTTCCTTTATTCAATTCGGGGCTGACGCGATATTATTTTTATTGTCCTGCCTATAATGATGTATTGGTTTTGGAATATCTTATTCTCCAGAAAAGATTTGATGAAAGAAAGCCGGCAAACTAATTAGACCTGCAAATGAGTATTTTTGCCTGAACATTTTTCTTAAGCTGAAATTCTACCTAATAAAATTGAAGAGATCATTTATATCGATAGTACTATTTTTTTCTTTTGCTCAACTGCATGCATCTACCGATACGGCATGGGTCAGTTATTTATTAAAAAGGATAGAACAGCAGCAGGTAAGGGAAGATGCATTCTTTATCAAAGGATCATTTCCTGCATACACCGATAAATATCATCGAGGCTATTCTGAACGCATAAAAGATAACAACACTTCTTTTTGCATTGTGTTGAATACATTGGAATCCGTTCGTTCAAAATTAACCCGATATCAGTCTGAGTTGCTTGACAGCATTTATTTCCGTGCTTTGGGTGTATTTAAGAAATTTGAAAATAAAAATGGGAGAGGGACTTATAATTTCTGGCGACAGGATATAGAACCTAAATTCCCATATAATTGGTGGATCCCTTTTTTTGCTGGGGATCTATGGCGTGTACCGGATGATTTTGATGATACGGTGTGGTGCCTTACTGCGCTGAAAACAGATAGTTCCAATGCCGCCAGGATCCATGATACGATGCAGCATTATTCAAATTATCCTGCTAAGAGGATCATTGGCTGCCCGGAAGAATATAAATCCATTCCTGCTTATTCCACCTGGTTCGGTAAGGATTTTCCTGTATTTTATGACCTCTGTGTGGCTTCCAATACACTCGCTTTTGTACAGCGATATAATTTGCAGTGGACAAAAGCCGATTCAGCAACATTGCAATTATTACTGAAGGCAATTGGATCAAACGACTATATCAATCGCTATAAAGACTTGTCGCCTTATTATGAGAATAAAGCTGTGATCATGTATCATTTGGCAAAATTGATGTCAGTAAAGCCCATCATTGAATTGGAGAAATATAAAACACAAATAGTAACAGACGCGCTGGAACTTTTTAATAAGAGTGATAATATTTTAGAACAAATGATCCTGTGTACGGCCATGCAAAAATTAGGATATTCATCACCTGCAATAGAACTTCCTGAAAAGGAAAAACTATTTTGGATGATAGAACACAATGATCTGGCTTTTTTTACGGGAGATATGCTGGGTTATTTTGAAGGGAACACAAAGAAGACATTGTCCTTCTTTTTCAAAAAGGCATTGTTTTTTAATCAATATTGTCCTGCATACAATGATGCATTATTATTAGAGTATTTAGTTTTAAATAATTAGAAATGGCAATTAATAAAGAAGCATATCAAATCATCAGCAAAGAACTTCAAGCCAATCATGTAACATTGGTAGCAGTCAGTAAAACCAAGCCTGCAGAAGCTGTTCAGGAATTATATGATCTAGGCCAGCGAGATTTTGGCGAAAACTATGTACAGGAATTGGTGGATAAAGAAGCTGTTTTGCCCAAAGATCTCCGCTGGCATTTTATTGGTCACCTGCAAAGTAATAAAGTAAAATACATTGCGCCATTTGTGCATTTGATCCATGGGGTGGACAGTTTGAATTTATTGAAAGAGATCAACAAACAAGCTGCGAAAAATGGTCGAGTGATCGATTGTTTATTGCAGATCCATATTGCGCAGGAAGAAACAAAGTTCGGGTTTGATGAAAAGGAATTAAGCGAATTAACAGGGCTAAACGAATTGAAGAATGTTAGGATAATAGGATTAATGGGAATGGCAAGTTTTAGTGATGATATGCAAAAGGTGAGAAGCGAGTTTAAAAAATTAAATAGCATTTTTCATGATCTCAGATCTCAAATTCCAAATCTTCAAATACTTTCAATGGGAATGAGTGCTGACTATAAAGTTGCCATTGAAGAAGGCAGTACTATGGTTCGTATCGGCAGTTTGTTGTTCGGTGCGAGAGTTTAAGTCATAGAGCATAGGGCCTAAGGCATAAAATTTTACTGAAGAAAAATAGGTTTACAAATTGCAGGTTATTTGTACTACAAATAACCTGCAATTTTGACGTTTATATCCCTAAAGTATATATGAGTTATATAAGACTTATCCTAGGCTTATATAAGGCTTATACTAGGCTTAAGCGCCAATATGACACATAAAAAAAACAACGCCAACTTTCGAAAGTTTGGCGTTGTCTGAATAAGATCCTCATTCAATGCTCATAGCTCACTGCTCGCAGCCTTTAACTATTTCAAAGTTTCATCCAGCCATTTATAGAATTCTCTTTGCCATACCAATGCATTTTGTGCACTTAATACCCAATGGTTCTCATCGGGTAAATACAGGAATTTACTCTTAATACCTTTTAATTGTGCAGCCTGGAATGCACCTTGTCCCTGTTCTATTGGAACGCGATAATCTCTTCCACCCTGAACGATCATGATAGGAGTATTCCATTTGACAACAAAATTACTGGGTGACTGATTGTAAGCCCTTTGTGCCACAGCATTGTTCTTATCCCAATAAGCACCGCCCTTTTCCCAATTCTCAAAGAACATTTCATCAGTTGATCCGTAAATGCTTCTGAAATCAAAGACACCATCATGAGAGATAAAGGTTTTGAATCTTCCTTCATGCATGCCCGCTAATTCAAAAACAGAATATCCACCGAAACTAGCACCAATACAGCCTCTGCGAGATTTGTCAACTGATGGCAATTTACTTGCATCATCAATGGCACTTAAATAATCGCGCATTACCTGACCCCCCCAGTCTTTACTTATTTCTTCATTCCATTTTGTTCCAAAGCCTGGCATTCCTCTTCTGCAAGGCGCTACAACAATATAGCCTTGAGAAGCGATCAGTTGAAAGTTCCAGCGGAAAGAATAGGATTGAGTTAATGGTGATTGAGGCCCACCCTGGCAATACAATAATGTTGGATATTTTTTAGTGGCGTCGAAGTTTGGCGGATAGACCATCCATACCAGCATCTTCTTACCATCGGTGGTTGTTACAAATTTTCTTTCTGTTTTCACCATGCCGATCGTTGCATAAAACGAATCATTTGTATGCGTTAACTGTTTCATGCTGCCATTAGTCACATCAACAGAATATAATTCTACTGCATGATTCATATCTGTTCTCGAAACAATTAAAGTATTCCCTGATTGACCAACAATTGCACTTACATCAAAATCACCCTTAGTTATTTGATTGATATTTACAGCCATTTTGGTTAGGCCGTGATAATTCACAGAGAACAATTGCAAACTGCCGTTGATGGGTGCAACGAAGAAAATAGTTCTGTTATCATCACTCCATTTAAAACTCTCTACATGAATATCATCTCTTTGCCCCGTAAGATTCATTTTGATCCTTCCATTCGATACAATGATATCCTGTTTGTCGGCTTCATAGCCATCCCGTTTCATTTGCAACCAGGCCAGATCACCTCTGTTGCTGAAAGCAGGCGCTACATCGTAACCTTTATTATCTTCCGTTAAATTTTTAGTTGTTCCATTTTCAATATCATATTCATACAGATCAGTGTTGGTACTAAGGGCATAATCTGTTCCGAATTTTTTCTTGCATACATAAACAATATGTTTGCTGTCGGGGTTCCAGATAAAGTCTTCATTGCCGCCAAAAGGTTTCTGTGGACAATCGAAAGCTTCATCAGGCATCAGATCCTTTGCTTCTCCTGCTTTTCCGTTTACAAGCGGGGCAACAAAAACATGATCGAATTTCCCGTCTTCCCATGTATCCCAATGGCGATAATTCAAAGAAGTATACACATAAACATTTGATTTAGGAAGATCTGAATACAGATCACTTCCTTTTACTTTTTTAATGAGTACCGCATCAGAACTGATGATGTTTTTTCCATCAGGAGAAATTTTATCATTCACCAATAAACTGTCTGCATTGCTGATCTCCGTTGCATTTCCGCCTGCAACAGGGATGCTGTAGAATTTGCGTTTGCTTTTATTTTCTTTTACATCAGGCGTAGCAACAGCATAAATAACTGTTTGTTTGTCTTTCGTTAATCCCAAGGCAGAAACCCTGCCTAATTTCCAAAGTGTTTCAGGAGTCAGAACATTCTGTGCTGTAAGAATGGTAGAGATCAATACGGCAGACAAGAGCATCAATCGTTTCATATATTTATTTTTTTGTACAAAGGTTGAATAACAAATGTAATTGAACTATTTTTTCACTTTTGCATAGTCAAATACTAATTGACAAAAAGATTTCACGCCTACATCCAGCATACTGTCATCAATATAAAAGTCAGGAGTATGATGCGGTGCAGCTTTTTTAGGATCCATTCCTTTCGGCATTCCGCCTAAAAAGAAAAAGAATGCAGGTGCTTTATCTCCAAAATAGGAAAAGTCTTCAGAACCTGTTTGCCATCCTGATTCGATCACATTGTTTTTTCCTGCAGCTATTTCTAAAGAAGGTAGCATCGCTTTTACTAGTTCGGGATTATTATAAGTTACTTCTGTTTTTGTATCGATCGTTACAACTGCAGTTGCACCTGATGCTTCAGCGATCTTTTGTGCAGTGATCTTCATTCTTTCATGAACATCTTTTTGCATGGCAGCATCTAAAGTTCGGATAGTTCCTTCCATGATCAATTCCTCAGGAATGATATTGGGGCGAACACCACCCTGGATCTTTCCAACAGTGATCACTACTGGTGCTTTGGTCAGATCTTCCTGTCTGCTTACAATTTGTTGAAATCCCTGAATGATCTGTGCCGCTACAACAATGGGGTCAATGCCGGACCAAGGTGCAGAACCATGACTTTGTTTACCTTTTACTTTTACTGTAAACCAATCGCTCGAAGCCATAGCCGAACCTGATTTATATTTGATGGTTCCGATCTCGGTTTGGGAATTGATATGCAAACCAAAAATGGCATCCACTTTAGGATTATCCATCACACCTTCTTTGATCATTAACGGAGCACCGCCTTCTTCAGTTCCGGGAGGACCTTCTTCAGCAGGTTGAAAAATAAATACAACAGTTCCGGGTACATCTTTTCTCATTTGCGAAAGGGTAGTGGCAGTTCCCAATAAAATGGCAACATGACTATCATGTCCGCACGCATGCATTACACCCACTTTTTGACCGGCGTATTCGCTTGTTTGTTTTGATGCAAAGGGAAGACTGTTTCTTTCATATACGGGCAATGCATCCATGTCTGCACGTAAAGCCACAACAGGTCCGGGTTTGCCGCCTTTTAAAATAGCAACAACACCCGTTTTGCCGACACCCGTTTTAATTTCCAATCCCAAAGATTGTAAACGAGAAACAATAAAGGCAGCAGTATTATATTCTCTGTTCGATAATTCCGGGAACTGATGTAAATGTCTGCGCCAGGCAATGACTGAATCATTTACTGCTTTTGCATGTTGCTCAATTGATGCTGTAAAATTTTGTGCAGAAACTGCAAATGGTAACAAAAAGATCCATCCGAGTAGTTTTTTTCTCATGTTCTGGGTGATAGTTTAATAAAGAATAAAATGATTTTATTTTCCGATGGCATATTTAATTCCGCCTAATAAATGTTGCAGAAAAAATGGCTCTGAAAAAGCTTCATCCGTATGGCCTAATTCTGTATAAAAAGCTCGACCTCCATCAAATTCATGATACCAACTCATGGGATGAAAATCGCCATTCTCACCACCGGTATAGCTCTTCTCATCAATGGTCAATAAAATATGCAGCCCATCTAATTGAAGAGATTTGAAATTGTACCATTCGTCCCATCGTTTCCATTCAAAGGGTAAATTTTTAGTGGCAATGAATGTTGTATCAGTAACATGAATAACTGCATTCTGTTGTTTAGGATGGCTTTTAAAATAAGCGCCCACTAATTTATTATACCAGGGCCAGTCATATTCAGTATCTGTTGCAGCATGTATACCAGCAAAACCGCCACCGTGTTGGATATAATTTTCAAATGCTTTTTGTTGTTCATCATTCAATACATCACCTGTTGTTGAAAGAAATATAACAGCATTGTATTTCTTTAGATTTTTTTTACTGAAGAATGAAGCATCGGTCGTAGTGTCAACAGCAAACCCATTCTCCATTCCTAATTTCTGAATGGCGATATTACCTGCAGCTATTGACTTATGATGAAAGCCCATTGTTCTTGAAAATACTAGAATGCGTTGTTGTTTTTTGATAAATGAATTAAAAGTAAATGCAAACAAGATAAGCAGTACAGCTATGAAAATTTTTTTCATTTCTCAAGATTAGAAGGTTATTAAATTTATTTCGCAGGCAGATTATGTAAAAAGAAATCACGCACATTGCCACCCATGATCTTTTCAATATCATTTCTATTGAAACCCTCATTTATCAAAGCTTTTACTACAGCTTCAAATCCTGTGATATCGTAACTGGCTTCAATGGCACCGTCAAAATCAGAGCCCATACTAACTTTATCTACGCCAATTTTATCTGCCACGTATTTAATGGCTTTCGCAGTGGCTTCGGCATTGGTTCCGCAAACGGCTTTTTCCCACATGCCGATCCCGATCAGTCCATTACGTTTGCCCACTTCTGCAATTTGTGCATCTGATAAATTCCGCACATTATCACAAGTTCCTTTTGTTCCGCCATGCGATAAGATCAAGGGACCTGTTGTATTTGCAAAAATATCATCGATCAGTTTTGGAGAGGCATGTGCTATATCAATGATGATATGTTTCTCTTCCATCTTCTTCAATAATTCTTTTCCTTTTTCAGTGATGCCCGCTTTACTTACACCATGTGCAGAAGCGCCCCATTCATTGTCGAAAAAATGGGTGAGTCCGATATAACGAACACCGGCCTTATAAAATGTATCGAGATTATTGATATCGTTTTCTAAGCAGTGTGCACCTTCCAATCCCAACATGCCTGAGGTTAAGGATCTGTTCTTGCTTCTGTCATCAATGAATTGCCTTAATTCTTCCTGATTGGTGATCACTCGAAATATTCCATTTGATCTGGTAGCAAATTTGTGCAGTCTTTCGCATTGATGCAAAGCTCTTGCTTTAATGCTGAACCAATCCGACACTGGCTGTAACTGCGCAAAACTTAATAGTGCAACCTGATCGGTTTTATCTGTGTTCTTATCATAGTTAATGCCACGGGGAGTTTTGCTTACGATCGTAAAAACCTGAAACGCTTCATTGGCTTCCTGCATACGCGGAATATCGACAGCTCCGTAATTGTGATGTTTTAATAAGTCTCTGTCCCATAATAATGCATCACAATGCAGATCTGCTATAAAAGGTATACTATCATACCAGCTCACTTTATCAGCTGCTGTAACAGTATGAATGGTCTTATTCATGGATCTGTCAACATACTCCGGAACAATGCTGAAAAACAAAACGAGTATCACTAAAACAGCAATCAGTGTAATGCTTAGAATTTTTTTGATCATGTGGCAGGGTTTGTTGAAAAATGAATGTAGAAAATATTTCTGATTTACCCCTTTATAATTGTGACAAACACCCATCGTTTTTTGTTACAAAATTTCCATAGATCGCCTTACGGGAATATTTAAACCTGTGTATTTACTTTGAGTTATTCATTTTTTAAACCTAACAGGATCAATCGTATGAATACCATCATTGATACATTTATGAGCATTATGTTCAACAGCCTTCCATTATTCCACATGATTATCATCGGTTTGGTAATGGTAAAAGCATTACACTTTAATATTCACCGAAGCAATTCATGGAAATTTTATCAATGGGTGCATTTTGATAGTGTGGAATTAAGACATTCAAATGGCAGAAAGGGGCTAGCCAGTAAAAAAATGCAAAACAAAATGACCCAGATCATACTTGTATTGGTTTTGATCGATGGGTTATTTTCTATTTTACAAATGATGATCAGTTCCAACTCTAATTAGTATTAAAGTTTAAACTTCTTTCTATTCTATCTTGATTGAATCGTATACGATCACATTATTCCATAAATGACGACAGGTATGTATGAATTCTAGATGGATAGGATGGGTTTGATATATTTCTTCTTCCGCTAAACTGTTAAAGACAGCAAGCCAGGAAAAACTATAAGAGTTTTCTATCACATCTCTGTCTGTATTTGCAGGTATACCAATATGAAACGCTTGTATAACGGGTACTTCACTTAATTTTTGTAAACCTGTAAGTAATGCTTTCTGATCTTCTTTATTGTTAGGATGATGCATCCAGAAGTATACATGATGAATGAAGGTTTCTTTTATTTCCATGAAATTCTCTTTAGTGGTTTGTATACAGTGCCGAAAATAAATGCATATCTAAAATACAATAATTCCTCCATTTAAATAATAAGCTTGCCGCCTGTAAATAACCCCTGATAAATCCAAGAAGGTATTATTTTATGTTTTAATTTTAGGGGAGCAAAAAATAGAATTATGAAAACAATGATGATAGCCCTGCTGAGTATTGCGGCAGGAACTGTTCATGCACAGATAGCCAGTGGTAAACTGGCGGGTAATGATGGGGCTGCGAATAAGTTTTATGAGTTTTACGATAATTCGGGTAACAAGATCAAAAATGCCGGCGAAGCAGATGTGAACGGAACTCCTATGCTGAAAGATGATTGGGGTGTAGGTGTTGTTAAATTCAAGAACGGAAAGGAATTCGTAGATTCTTTCATGAATTTTTCTCTATATGAAAACAAATTGTTCTTCAGTAAAAACAATAAAATTTTTATTGTGTCTGTTCCCACAGAAGAATTTGTGATCACCTATAAAAACGAAAAGAACGGATTCGACAAATATCATTTCAGAAACGGATATCCTGCATTTGAAAAAAATGACGACAATACTTTTTATGAAATATTATACGAAGGTCAGGGCTTACAATTATTAAGGTGGCAACACAAAAAGATCAATGAAACATCTGATTATGGTGGCGTTAGAGCAAGAGAATTTTCTCTGGTGCAGCAATTATTTGTATATCAGGGAAAAGAAAATAAATTATCAGATATCAACTCAACCATTGCTTCCATTAAGAAAAACCTTCCACAGTATACTAGTTCTATTGACGAGTATACATCAATGCATAAAGTAAATACTAAGGACCCACAACAATTGATCCTTTTGATTGCATATCTGGATGGGAAAACAATGGCTTCCAAATAGACAAAAAAAAGAAGGAATGCATTGGTTTGCATTCCTTCTTTTTTTGATAACCTGTTGATTACTTATACTCTCCATATACTTTTCTCAAAGTATCTGAGATCTCCCCTAAAGTGCAATAGCTCTCAACTGCATCGATCACTAATGGCATCAGGTTCGTGCCATCTTTTGCAGCAGCAGTAATGCTTTGCAAGCATTGATTCACTTTCTGATTATCTCTTTTGCTTTTTAATGCAACTAATTTTTCGATCTGTAATTGTCTGATACTGTCATCAATTTTAAAACCGGGAATAGGCTCTTCCTTATCAACCGTAAATTTATTAACGCCAACAATTATCTTACTGCCGTTCTCAATATTGCGTTGATATTCATATGCACTGCGTGCAATTTCATCCTGCATGAATCCCTGTTCAATAGCATTGACACTTCCACCCATGGCATCCATTTTATTCACCAATTCCCAAGCTTTTTGTTCAACTTCATCAGTTAAATTTTCTATGAAATAACTTCCTGCCAATGGGTCTACAGTATCCGGCGCTCCGCTTTCGAATGCAACGATCTGTTGTGTTCTCAATGCAATACGTGCAGCCTGTTCTGTTGGTAGGCTCAAGGCTTCATCATAACCATTGGTATGCAGACTCTGTGTGCCACCTAATACTGCAGCCAATGTTTGAATGGTTACTCTGCAGATATTATTCAGCGGTTGCTGAGCCGTTAATGTAGCGCCGCCTGTTTGAGTATGAAAGCGAAGCATCATTGCTTTTTCATCAGTTGCTCCCAGGTCTTTCATCATCTTAGCCCACATTCTTCTGGCAGCACGAAACTTGGCTACTTCTTCAAACAGATTATTGTGTGCATTGAAGAAGAAGGAGAGGCGTTTACCAAAAACATTTATATCCAAACCTTTGTCCAGTGCAGCTTTTACATAAGCTTTACCATTACTGAGTGTGAATGCGATCTCCTGTACAGCTGTACTTCCAGCTTCTCTGATATGATAGCCTGAAATGGAAATCGTATTCCATTTTGGCAAGTCTTTTGCACACCATTCAAATATATCAGTAATGATGCGCATGGAAGCTTTGGGGGGATAGATATAAGTTCCTCTGGCTGCATATTCTTTTAAAATATCGTTTTGAATGGTTCCGGAAATCTTTTTCAGATCAGCACCTTGTCTTTTAGCCAAAGCAACATAGAAAGCCAGTAAAATGAATCCGGTTGAATTAATGGTCATGGAGGTGGAAACATTTTCCAACTTAATGTCTTTGAATAACCTTTCCATGTCTTCGATACTGTCGATGGCAACACCCACTTTACCTACTTCACCTTCTGATAATTCATGATCACTGTCGTAACCGATCTGTGTGGGCAGATCAAATGCAACGCTTAACCCGCTAACTCCCTGTGATAATAAATAATGATAACGTTTATTGCTTTCCTCAGCTGTAGAGAAGCCTGCATATTGACGCATCGTCCACATCTTTCCGCGATACATATCCGATTGTACACCACGAGTATATGGAAATTCTCCGGGCAACTCAGTTGAAGATGCTGCTTTGACAGTTGACGATGAATAAACTTCCTTGATCTCAATTCCTGAATCGGTAAATATTTTCTTATCGGACATAGGGCAATTTTTCTTTTGTAAAAGTATCGAATAAGTCAGAGCAGAAGATGACAGAAGTCATGCTACAATAGCTTTCTGGCTTCATAACTGATGGCTTCACTTACTAATTCATGAAGATTTCCTTTTGGATCATTCATCAGATATTCCAATAATAATTTATTCAGATCAGCACCGGTAGCCTCCTGTGGCAATGTACTTGCATATTGATTGATGATAAGCATGGTTTGCTCTTTCAGGCTTTTAACGGCATTCCATGCAGCAGCACTAACATAAATTTGTTGCGTGATATTATAATCAAATTCCTGCTTAATGGTTTGTATCAGGAGCATCTGCATTTCTCTGGCACTGATACCGCTTTGATTCATTCGGGAAATAAGATTGGGTAATGCGATCCTGTCAACCAGCAGCGTTAATCTTTCGTATGCCTGCAATTGCATCTGATGTGTACCGGAATTTGTTTTTTCGGGTGTTTCTTTTGCTTTATTTTTTTTATTCCACTTAAATAAAATAAAGAAGGATCCTATCGTAAATATCACCATACTAACCGTAAACAAAATACTTAAAGCATCCATTGTATTGATTTTTTACAAAAATAACTGAAACAGGCAGTAGATAATCTTTTCCTTTCCCGAAAATAAAGCTTGCTATTCTACATGAATTGATCTGTATTTTTGCAGTAATATTTAAAGATTATGGAAACAGCGATAAAAGCACCGGTTTCGTTTACACTTTCGGCTATTAACGAGATAAAGCGTTTAATGAATGAAGAAGGATTCGACCAGACGCACAAATTAAGAGTAGGCGTTAAGGGTGGGGGATGCAGTGGCATGACCTATGTATTAGGATTTGAAGCCCCACAGGCTGACGATGAACTATATGAATTTGAATCTATTCCTTTTGTGATGAACAAAAGCCATGAATTGTATCTATATGGAATGGAAATTGATTGGCAGGGTGGATTGAACAGTCGAGGCTTTACTTTCAGCAATCCCAATGCCAGCAAAACATGCGGCTGTGGAACTTCTTTTGCCGTTTAATTTTTACAGTTCATAATGTATCCGCAGGGAAACAACATGTACCGGGCCACGATCTTTATTATACGCAGGATGATTGATGAACTGATAATCGGGACTGATAAATAATTTTTTGATCAAATTCCAGGAATAGTATAACTCAGTAATTTGTTCTGAACCATAATTCAATTTTCCGTCTCCAATCAGAAATCCGTAACCACCTGCTGCCAGGTAATTTTTATGTGGGTCTGATAATCCGTTAGCAACAAAGGCAATGCCCAAATGATCATTCTTTCTTTTCCATAAGTCGCCATCAATATGTAAACCCGTTGCAAAACTTCTGTCTATTTCAGTAAAAGCCCAGGTCTCATTCTGACCATCATTTCTGCTGTAATTAATGTAATGATGTATTTTATTGAAATGGTTGTCAATACTGATGTACCAGCCTTTCTTATCCCTACCATATTCCCTTGTAGTTGTGATAGCTGGTGTTTTATTCAACTGTGTCCCTTGCTGAATGGAAAGATCATAATTACCCATATTGGCTTTATTCAGGTAAAAGCCAAGCGATGCACAAGTATAGACATTTTCACTGAAATGCAATAAATTCTTCTTTTCAAATTCGATCACAGAGCCCATTGCTTTATTCCATCTAAATTGAAGATCAGGCCCATTGGCTTCAATGGGAACTGTGGTTAATGCTGCGCGAACATGAAAATCATGATAAATAAATTGCAAAACAGCACCCATGGTATAACCTCTTGTATTGGCAGGATAATCCCATGAACCACTTCCCATCAAACTCCAGTTCAAAAATTGAGTTCTCGGATCATTGCTTATTTCTGATGCATCGAAAAAATCAGCCAGGCTGAACTTGCCGGCGATCACAGAAATATAATCCGCATGTTTTGTTTCCTTTATCTGATTGAGATCGTCATCAATAGCTTCTTTTCTGTCGGATAAAGGGAATTGCTGCTCTACATACAGGCGTGCAATAAAGGGATGCGGAGCAGGATCGCCCACACGATATATTTCTCCATTCGGGAAACCTGCAACGCCCAAAGTTTTGCTCAATCCCTTTCCACCGGCGGCTTCCGGATTAAATATGAGATATGTATTCTTTAATGGTTTATAAGCTAAAAAAAAGGTAGTGGTAAATGATGTGGCAATTGCTTCGGATGGTTGTAAACTGTTTGCTCCGGTATACGGGGCATTAAAATTGAAATGATATTGAGGAATCAATGTCGCCTGCGCATGAATGCTGTATGGCCTGTATTTTGCCAATGAATCCTGAGCAACAAGAGTTGTAGTAAACAGAAATAAAAACAATATAAATAATATAAATTTCATGATTTTTTTTGCGGCACAAAAATAGTCGCATGCTTTAATTTCTCAGCCATTATTATTACACGATGGTTGCATTTTTAGTTGCTTCTGTTATTTTAATATACCGGGGTTTTGTTTTATTTTCAAATCATTATCTTTCTTAAATAAATGTAGCGTATGAAAAAAAATCTGATCCTTTTTAGTTATTTTATTCTATATATTTCATGCATTGCAAATAAATCCTATGCTCAAAAAGCAAGACCGGATACAGTTCATACCGGTATCTACATTAACAGCATTTATGATATTGACTTCAAACAAAAAGAATATACTGTCGATTTCTGGCTATGGCTGAAATACAAAAACAAAGCTTTTGACTTCTTGCAGAATCTTGAAATACCACAGGCAAAAACAGTCACAAAATCATTCTCAACTGTCGATTCTTCTGATGGAAGAATCTATTTATTGATGAAACTGCAATGTGTGATGAAGGATTCCTGGAAGATCGGGAACTTCCCGTTTGACAGGCAGAAACTGAGATTAACTTTAGAAAACTCTCAATATACATCAGACAGCTTGGTTTTTGCAGTAGATACAGTGGGGAAACAATATGACCCTCGATTTACATTGAATGGGTGGGAGGTAGATAGTTTTACAGTTTCCACCGGAAAGAAGGCCTATGAAACAACATTCGGAGATCCGGCACTTTCCAAACCACATTCAGAATACAGCACTTTTAAAGTAAAAGCTGAGATCACGCGAGAAGCAATGGGTTTATTCTGGAAACTATTTCTTGGAATGTATGTTGCTTTTCTGATCGCTTATGTTTGTTTCTATATTCATGCAGATGGAATCGATTCCCGCTTTGGTTTGAGTGTGGGCTCATTATTTGCGGTGATCGGTAATAAATATATTGTGGATTCTTCCTTGCCTGAATCAACTTCTTTTACATTGGTAGATACTTTGCACGGAATTACTTTGTTTGTGATCATTGCCGTTATCACTTGCACTGCTTATTCATTAAAACTTGTGAAACAAAATAAAGCCGAGAAAGCTCATCAATTTGATATGTTAGCTGCGCAAGTCATACTGGTGATCTATGTTATTTTGAATATCTGGTTTATTTCAAAAGCCAATATGGGTTGATGATTCCAAAGCAGGCCTCTTCTCTTTACTATTGTACAACAAAAAGAAAATGTATGCAATAATAGAATTTCAGTATTTTTAAAAATAAGATCCAATATAAAAAAACAAACATGAGTAAATTCCTGATGACTGTAATGATTTTCTCGTTTCTGTTTTCTGCCTGTTCTAAATCCACCGGGGATACTACTGTTTATCCGTATTATCTGAATATTACAATCAATAAAGTTGCTTATACCACAAATTCAGTGGCCAGTTTCGGTTTAACAAATGAAGCCGGCTGTGTTGCCAATAAAAGTTTTGATCTAACTAATGTTGGACAGTTTAATGTGGAGGATTATTTTTTCGATTGCTATTTTAAACATTATACCAATAATAGCGATTTCGCATCAACCAAACCGGGAACTCATAAAATTTTTGATGGTGGCGATCTTCTTAAATCAACACAATGTAATTGTGACCTGATCATTGGATTGGTAGATAATAATATCCCGAATCTGTATAATAATACCATTTTGCAGCCAACCAATATAGTGAACACTGTAACAAGTATCACCAATATCTCTAAGGGAACTGATAGTCTTGCAGGTAATATTGTTTATGCAGTTGCAGGAACATTTTCCTGCTATTTTAAGAATACAAATAATGTGGTAATCCCTGTTACCGGCACTTATAAAATGCCGATGAAAGAAAAAAGGTAGAATGTAATAATTAGAAACTCATTTTTGTTAAATTCCTATAAAGACCATTTCTGATGCCAGGCTTTGTATTGATTCAATACTTCCTGTGGCTTATAAGTATACCAACCATAACCATCACGTCTCTCTCTTTCAACTTCCGCAAGCGAGTAAACAACTTTGCTATCCCTGTTACAGAATAATGGTTTATGGGAACCTATTTCATAATAACGTGTCCAGATGGGTGCTGCTAAAGAATCATTCACAACTATTCGATCTGTACTGGATGTTCTGAATTTATAAACTGTTTTTTCTGCTGGAATTGTTTTTACCCTGATGCCTTTAATTGCAGATTCTTCAAACCATGTTACAGCAGCTTCAATGGCATTGATGATATTTTTATCCGGGTTATTCATCTTCATTAAAAACAGCACAATACCTGCGCCTTCAGCATTACAGATGCTTGGCGGTTCAAACTTTCTGGCCCATGCAGGTTGCAGGGAAATCTCATCGTATTGCTGGCACCAGGATGTGAGTTTGTTATCATCTTTAATTTGTGTTTTTAAGATGCAGTCGATCCCTTTTGTAAACGATGTCTTTATTTTTTGTTTTGTTGCTGCATCAACAAAAGCATATTCGGGTTGATCATCTAGTATATTTTTAAAAACTTCCATGATGCCTATAAAAGCATCATCATTGAAAGTAATACACCTACTATAATCTTTTTGCAGGGGATAGTACTGTGGCCAGCCTCCATTTTTATATTGTGCAGATAACATGAAATCGATCCCTTTCAAACAGGCATCTTTATATTTTGCGAACTTTGTAGTTGTATAAACAGCAGCCAGATATTCCACATGGGTATAAGAAGTGCCATTATCAAATGTGGTATGCAAATCATTCTTAGCAGCAATGAGTTTTGTTTTTTGATCTTCCGTTAATATCGCAGTGATATCATAATTCTTTGGCCAGCCACCATTATTCTTTTGATACAGTAAAATATTATCGGCGATGCCGGTTATTTGTGTTGGCTTGTATTTGGGCTGATCGGGGACAGGACTAACAACTTTATCATTGTCGGTAATATCATACCAATGATGTGTTGCATCTTGAAATGGCCGGAGGTCAATTGCTTTAAACTCTGCAGGTGCTTGTTGAGCATAAGCAACAGAAGACAAGCAAAACAAAGTGAGCAGAAGCGCAACCAAAGTATTGGACAATTTGCAATGGCTAAGACTTTTCATTTCATAAAGATACTGTGATGGATAAAATGATCACAGAACATTTGGCTTTTCTCAGAAGGTATTCACCGATAAAAGTTATTGTTTGCAAATCGCAGCTATCGCTTTGAAATTTGTTAGAAATGCTTGATCACCTTAAATACCTCGAATATAAAATTGGACATACGCCAAAATTATAATCCACAAATGATTATTTATTTATATTCTCTTAAAGCTATAACTTTAAAAGCAAGATCCTAAAAACAAGTTTCATAAAACCTATGAGAAATTGTATTGCAACATTTATTCTGCTTATTTGCTGTGAAACGGGTTTCTCGCAAACACTTACCGGAAAAGTGATCAATGCCGATAGTAAAGAACCATTGGCAGCAGCATCAGTCTATCTGAGTAATACTTCCATCGGCGTGAATTCCAATAAGGATGGCATTTTTGATTTAACAGTAACCGGAGCTGGTAAATACAAGCTGGTTGTATCTTATATCGGGTATGAAACATTTGTAAAGCTGATCGATTTTGCTCATATACCGGAGGATCTGATCATTCCTTTAAAACCCAAACTCAACAAATTAGAAGATGTGGTACTGGAACCTTACGAAACAAACGGTTGGGATAAATGGGGCAGGTTCTTTACCGATCTTTTTATTGGCACTGCTGCTTATACATCGGATTGTAGCTTAAAAAATTCTGAAGTACTTAAATTCAGAAACAGTAAAAAAGATAAGAAATTATATGCTTATGCCTTTGAACCTTTGATCATCAAAAACAATTCGCTTGGCTACGAAATACAATACTCTTTGGAAGAGTTTGAATTTGATTTCGCTAGAAAGATTGTAATATTCAATGGGTATCCTTTATTTAAAGACATGGCAACGGAACATCCTTCTAAAGCGAGAAGATGGCAGGAAAAAAGAAAGAATGTCTATGAAGGTTCTCTCATGCATTTCATGCGTTCTTTTTTTGTAAATAAATTGGAAGAGAATGGTTTTGAAATGAGAAGCCTGGCTTATGTTCCCAATATTGCAAAGTTCAGGGCTATTGAATTGTATAAAAAAAATACGGATTCAGTAATTATAAGGAATTCAGATACAGTGTTTACTTCTCCGTCAACATTTCATTATACAGAATCTGATTCAACTGAGTATTTTAAAAAGGTTGTGGTGATGCCTGATTCAGTTATCAGTTACATGTTGATTCGTGCAGACAGTATTGGATTTGCCATTGACAGTTTAACAGCAGGTTTATATACGAAAGATACATTGGAAGTAAACTATTTATTGAAAGCTGTGCCGAATGAATATAAAAAACTGACAGGACTGCATAAGGAAGAAAAGTTTTTAATTTCTCAATTTACTTTTTTTAATAAAAGACCGATCGAGATATTCCGCAATGGGAATTATTATGGCCCGAATGATCTGTTGATCACAGGCTATTGGGCATGGTGGGAAACTATTTCAACGATGCTGCCTTTTGATTATTTGCCCCCGAAGAAAGAATAATCGTTTTTATAAAACAACTGATGGGCTAGAAATATTTTATCCCAAAATTAAAGACCCGCTTCTTACGAAACGGGTCTTTATTATTCAAAACATTATCGATTAATAACGATACAATTCAGGTTTGAAAGGACCATTCTTGGCAATACCTAAGTATTCAGCCTGAGCATCGGTCAACACATCTAATTCAACACCGATCTTTGAAAGGTGTAAACGTGCTACTTTCTCATCCAATACTTTAGGAAGAACATAAACTTTGTTTTCATAAGAAGCATGGTTGGTCCACAATTCTATCTGAGCCAAAGTTTGGTTAGAGAATGAATTACTCATTACAAAACTTGGATGGCCAGTAGCACAACCTAAGTTTACCAAACGACCTTCAGCCAAGATGATCACATCTTTACCTTCGATATTATAAATATCAACCTGAGGTTTAATGGTATCCTTTGTATGACCGTAATTCTTATTCAACCAAGCGATATCAATTTCAATATCGAAGTGTCCGATATTACAAACGATGGCTTTGTCTTTCATTGCACGAAAATGTGCTTCAGTGATCAGATCACGACAACCTGATGCTGTAACGATGATATCAGCTTCTGCAACAGCTTTGATCATTGGTTTTACTTCAAAACCATCCATAGCAGCTTGTAAAGCGCAAATAGGATCGATCTCAGTAACGATCACTCTGCAACCTGCACCTTTCAGTGAAGCGGCAGAACCCTTTCCAACATCACCATATGAACCCACAACAGCTACTTTACCGGCCATCATTACATCTGTTGCACGACGGATCGCATCAACCAGACTTTCTTTACAACCGTATTTATTATCGAACTTAGATTTAGTAACTGAATCGTTCACGTTAATAGCAGGAATTGGTAAAGTACCCTTAGCCATTCTTTCGTATAAACGGTGAACACCTGTTGTAGTTTCTTCAGACAGGCCACGGATTCCTTTTACAAATTCAGGATATTTATCAAATACCATGTTTGTCAAATCACCACCATCATCCAGGATCATATTCAAAGGACGATCAGCAGCACCAAAGAATAAGGTTTGTTCGATACACCAATCAGCTTCTTCCTGTGATTGACCTTTCCATGCAAATACACCAATACCTGCAGCAGCGATAGCAGCAGCTGCCTGATCCTGTGTAGAGAAGATATTACAAGAACTCCATTTTACTTCAGCACCCAATGCAACCAATGTTTCAATTAAAACAGCAGTTTGAATGGTCATGTGTAAACAGCCGGCAATTCTTGCACCTTTTAAAGGTTGTGCTGCGGCATATTCAGCACGGATAGACATTAAACCCGGCATTTCAGCTTCAGCCAAACGGATCTCTTTGCGACCCCATGCAGCCAAACTGATATCAGCCACTTTGTAAGGAAGGCTGAAGTCAATAGAATTTGTAAGTGTAGACATAGTTGTTGTTTTTTATGGGAGCAAAGATAAAAAACAGAATAAACAAACAACAATCTAATTAAATTTGGAACAAAATGATACAATTAACTACTTTTAAAGAACAAATAACCATAAACGCATGGCAAAAGCAGGAAAAACAGAACAATCCACCAAGGAGCATATGTTACTAGATGAAATCGATCTATCTATTTTGAAATTATTGCAACAAAATGCAAAGGCAACGGTCAAAGAAATTGCCGATAAAGTACACCTGAGCACAACACCTGTTCATGAAAGGATCAAGTGGATGGAAAAGACGGGTGTGATCAAACAATACGCAACACTGGTAGATCATTCTAAAGTGAAGAAAGGATTGATGGTGATCTGCTATGTTTCATTGAAACAGCATAATAAGAATGCGGGATCGAAATTCATTAAAAGTATCCTTGAATTGAATGAAGTGATCGAGTGTTACAATATTTCTGGGGAGTTTGATTTTATGCTGAAAGTGGTTGCCGAAAGTATGGATGCCTACTATGATTTTCACGTAAACAAATTAAGTCAGGCAGAAAATATAGGACATGTGCAAAGTGTGTTTGTAATGGGGATCATTAAGCAAACTCATGTGCTGGTTTATTAGTTGAGAAGTTGATTTGTTGATAGGTTGAGTAGATCGGATATTAATGTTTCTAACTTTTCAACTAATCAATTTTCTTTTCCATCACATAATCATTCATATAGAAATCATGGCCGAGGTCGATATCATCTTCTTTGATGATCACAAAGCCCATCTTCTCATAAAACAAGAGTGCTTTGTTATGCCTATTCACATTGAGTTGTAATTTTTTAGAGCCGAGAGCTTTTACACGGTCTATCACTTCCAATAATAAAACTTTGCCGGAACCTTTCTGCTGAATGGTAGGCAGTACATACAGCTTTTGCAATTTGTAGGTTTGATCTACGATACAATTATAAGAAGCAAAACCGATGGCTTCATTATTGAATTCTGCTATTATAAACGTATGGCCACTGCTCATTTGCTCTTTCAATGAATTCTCATTGTAAAATAGCTCGAGCATATAATCTAATTGCTCCTGCGATAAGATGGCACTATATGCAATAGGCCAGGTGCTGAAAGCAATATACTGGATAGAAAAGATATCTTCAATTGTAGCAAGCCTTATTGAAATATGAGGATCCATTATTTTTTCTTTGAGAAATATTTTTTGTTCAGCCAGTGTGCAAGGTAAGCACTTCCTGCACCAACTAAAGCACCTGCAATAACATCAGTAGGATAATGTTGTCCCAGATACAATCTCGAATAGCCTACACTTGTTGCCCATGCATAAGCTGGTACTGCGATATACCATTTCTTTGTAGTGAGCAGGAGAGAAGTAGCCGTTGAAAATGCCAGGGAAGTATGTGCCGAAGGAAATGAATGTCCTGATTCATAGGAATCGGGATGAATATCATTGGGATACATCTCGTAAGGCCTGGGCCTGTTGTTGATGATCTTTAATCCTTCAGTAACAGCTGCTGTGATAACTAAAGCACCCGCTGTTTCATAGGCATTCATTTCCAATTTATGATTATCAGTGATCAATGCAACAGCTGTCATACCCAATGGAACAGCCACTGCTATTGGTTCTGCTGTGGATGAGATCGTTCTCCATGTGTTATTGGTAGGGTATTGGGGATTGATATTTTTTAAAACATTGATATCCCAGTTCTGTGCATGGATCGTTTGAAAAACAAAACAGCTCAGCAGGAATAAAATGATCTTGTTATATTTTTTTATAAATAGCATTTTATAAATTGGCTAAAGATTCTTCAATGGTTTTTATTCTTGCTTCGGCATCTGCTTGTTTCTTTTGTTCTAATGCTATCACTTCCGGTTTTGCGTTCTGAACAAAACGTTCGTTGCTTAATTTCTTTACAACAGATTGCAGGAAATTTTTCTGATGTTCCAGATCTTTCAGCAGATCAGTTTTTAAAACAGTGCTATCTAATTGTCTTTCAGATTCAATATAGAATCTGTCTTTTTCAAC
>CAIKTE010000077.1 GCA_903830285.1 uncultured Chitinophagaceae bacterium
AATTAAAACAATAAAAAAGCCGTAAACAATTACGGCTTTCTTTCTTTATATACCAACGGTTGATTGTTGTAAAGCTTTCCTGATCGCTCCTGCCATCTTTTCCCCTTTTTCTTTTGTCTGTTCCTCAGTCCATAATAATCCAATGGCTGTGGAAACACAGCGACTGATGATCGCATCGCTTGCAGAAAGATCTTTTGTCTGCAATTCTATCAAAGCATCGTATTGTTCTTTATTCAGATTATTTAAGGCAGCGGCATTTTTCAAATGCCCCCATTTGCGGATATAATGCCAGTTATTATCGAACCAATAAAAATTACCCGGCAGTATTCCTGCAGCTTTCATTTCTGCAACTGCTGCTCTTGTGATCTCTTCTGTTGGCAAAAACCAGCTTAAGAAAGTACAACTGTCGCCACTCTCATCAGGGATTACCCTGAAAGAGATTTCAGGGATCTGTTCCAGTATATTCTTCAACAGTGTATGATTCTTTTTCTGGATGGCTAAGAAAGTATTCAGTTTTCTGATCTGTGCAAGACCAACGGCAGCATGCAATTCGCTGATACGGAAATTATAACCGATGAACGGATGCAGATCAGCACCACGATCAACACCCTGGTGATCATGACCATGATCGGTATATCCATCGCACTTGATATAAATGTCTTCATCATTTGTCATTACCACTCCTCCTTCCGCACAGGTAATGGTTTTTACAAAATCGAATGAGAAAGTTCCTGCATGACCAATCGTACCCAATGCCCTTCCTTTATAAGTAGCGCCGATACTCTGACAAGCATCTTCCAATAAGATCAGGTGATGTTCTTTACAGATATGCAGCAATGCATCCAGATCGGCCATACTGCCGCACATATGCACCGGCATCACGCATTTTGTTTTTCGGGTAATGGCATTCAATACTGCCTGCGGATTTAATGTGAGTGTTTCATCCACGTCCACCAAAACAGGTACGGCTCCTACACTTAATACTGCTTCAAAGCTTGCCACAAAAGTGAAAGCCGGCATGATCACTTCATCACCTGCACCAATACCCAGTGCAGCCAATGCAGTTGTTAAAGCTGCTGTGCCGCTCGATGTGAGTTGCGCATATTTACTGCCAAATGTTTTACAGATCTCTTTTTCCAGTTCTACAGATTTCCAGATGCCTTTACGCGGACCATCAAATCCATAACGCATCATGATACCTGTTTCCAGTACATCATTCACTTCTTTTCTTTCTTCATCGCCGAAAAATTCAAAACCTGGCATAGTCGTAGAATTAATAATTAAGAATGGTTAATTAACAATTACAAAAGTAAATAAATATTGATTGTTGTAAATTTTTGTTGATGAGTGAACTGTTAAAATAATCTGCTTTCCTTTGCAGCATGAAACCCGTACTTTTTTATTGTTATGATGCTTATTGCGGATGGTGCTACGGATTTAGCCCCGTTATTAAAAAGATCGCAGTTGAATATGAATCGCAATTTGAAACGGAAGTCTTATCAGGTGGCATGATCATCAACGAAAAGAAAGAGCCCATTGGCATCATGGCACCCTATATTCAAAAAGCATATACTACGGTTGAAGAAAGGACAGGCATCGAATTTGGAAAGGATTTTCTCTGGCATATTTTCAATCCTGAACTGAGCGACTGGTATCTGGACTCAGAAAAAGCCGCCATTGCTCTATGTGTCTTCAAGGAATATTATCCGCATCGGCAGGTAGAATTTGCCAGTGATCTTCAATATGCACTGAATTTTGAGGGAAGGGACCTTTGTGATGATGAAGCATATCGTCATCTTTTGGAAAAATACAGTATTCAGCCCGAAGCATTTTACAGCAAATTGAAAAGTGAAGAATTCAAAGAAAAAGCGCATTATGAATTTCAATTGTGCAAACAATTACAGGTAACCGGTTTCCCCTGTGTGCTCATGCAATCATCCGAAACCAAATTTCATTTATTGGCCAGAGGTTTTACCGACTATGAAACTTTGAGATCAAGGATTGAAAATCTTCTGAAAGAATTGCAACAGCCTTAATTTATTTTTCTTCAACAATAAAATGCCTCAATAAAAAGCATTTACTTTTTATTGAGGCAATACTTCTATTTATTTTCTAAAATAATCTTTCGTTCGGCGGGCGAATACCCTGCAAACGAATATAAATTGTTGTTTGTCCTCGATGATGCGTCTGGTGTTCAAATGCCTTCAGTAACCAGGTCAATCTCGTTTCTTTGAGTGTTCCTCTGCCGGTTACTTCTTCCAGCTTTGAAGCATCCAAAGCTTTTATGGATTCGACTGCAAATTCATAACTCTTATCAACCAGATAAGTGACTGAATCTTTTGATTTGGCAGATTCTGATTTTTCCAGATTCCTTCCTGCAAATACAGAGGTTGTTCCTGTAGCCGTAGAGATCAGACCTGCATTTCCCGATGCCAAATGAAGCATCTGTTCTGCAAAACTTCTGATACTGTCAACCGGTTTTTTGCCATAATCGTCTGCCGGCATCGCTGCCAAATACTCATCAGTATATGCCTTTGCCCGCACCCATTCTTTTATCAATGTTTGTTTAACGGTTTCATGAAAGGTTTGTGCTGAAACACTTACAGCAAAAAGCAGTAATAAAATGCTGAAATACTTTTTCATTTGTTAGGTTTTAAATGATAGAATTTATTTGAAATTAACTGGTCGCATGATCAAACTCATCCGGTTACGGAATGTAATGCAATACGGTTGCCTTCTGTATCTAGAAAAACAGCCATATAGCCATATTCTGGCGATATCTGTGTTTTGGGAACAAGAATGGTTCCGCCGGCAGCTGCAATCCTGTCCAAAATAATTTGAACATCAGGATTCCCGTTCAGGTACAGCAATACACCTTCGGTAGCAGAAGGCTTATAAAATGCTTTATTATTGGTCAATGCACCGCCCACATTCATCATGTTTTCAATAGGGAACATCCGCATTTGGATCTGTGGTGTATTCAACGGGATCATCTGCATATCGAAGATGGTTTCATAGAATTTTTGAGCACGGTCAATTTCTTCTGTGGGTATCTCAAACCAACTGATGGCATGTTTGAATAGCATGGCATTATTTTTCAGAAAGATAATTTTTCTTTTCCCTGTTTGCAATTTTTTTGGAGCAGCGGCAACCGTTATTTTAGAAATTTCGCTTCAAGTAAGTTGATTTACCTTTACTTTGCAGCCTCTAAAAAAATTATATGGAATACAGTAAACTGATATCAATTACGGGCATGAGCGGTTTGTTTGAAGTGGTAGGAAGCAAAACAGACGGTGCCATCGTTCGTTCATTGGAAGACAAGACCACTAAGTTTGTCAGCAGCCGTGTACACAACTTTTCGCACCTGGAAAGCATTGAAATATTCACCATTCGTGAAAATGTGAACTTAGTAGAGATATTTCAGGCAATGGACAAAAGCGCTGAAAAACTACCTTCTGAGAAAGATGCAAAAGCCATTACTGCTTATTTTAAGAAAGTGTATAAGGATATGGACTTTGACAGAGTGTATGCCAGCGATATGAAGAAGATGGTAAAATGGTTCGGTATCTTGAAAGAACATCAGATCGAATTCAAATTAACTGAAACTGAAGAAGGAACAGAAGAAGAAAAAGCATAAATAAACTTTTCATAATAAAAATGCCACTTGTTTTCGCAAGTGGCATTTTTTATTTTAATTCACCCTTCGAGAACCTCAGGGTGACAGTTCGTTTCAAAACATAACGGGAAATTAATGTCATGCTGAGGCACTCGAAGCATGATGAACGAAATACTTTTATTTCTTATTCATCATTAAATAAAATTTACAGCATCTCCTTCTTTTCTCTTGGTGCTTCCCTACTTCCCTTATACAATTCATATTCCAATAATCGGCAGTCAATGGTGCTGGTATAAAATTCTATTCTTCGTTTTGCTTTCAACCCTATCTTTTTAGCAAGGTCTAAATTGCCCGTAAATACATAACCAAAATATCCACCGCATTTTTGTTTCATGAAATCGCCGATCTTGGCATACGTGATCTCCAATTCTGCTACTTCACCCAAGCGTTCTCCATATTCCGGATTCACGAACATGATACCGCTAACATCCTGCGGAATTTCCGTTGCTGCAAAATCGCATATTTTAAATTCGATCATATTTACTACACCTGCTGCTTCTGCATTTTTCCTCGCATTTTCAACAGCCTTGTCGCTGTAATCAGTGGCGATGATCCTGAGACCCGGTACTTGAATGATCTGTTTTTCCAGCAATTCTTTTTCTTTCTGATAAACAGATTGATCATACCCTTTCAAATGCATGAATGCATAATTGACTCTGAATAATCCAGGCCTTCTGTTAGTGGCGATGAGCGCTGCTTCAATAGCCACGGTACCTGAACCACACATAGGATTTACAAAAGGTGAAACCTTGTCCCATCGTGTTGCATAAATTGTAGCTGCAGCCAATGCTTCGAGCATGGGTGCCAATCCTGGGATCTTTCTGTACCCGTGTCTTGCCAATGAATCACCCGAAGTATCAACAAATATTTCTGCTGCTTCATTCTTCCAGAATAAATGAATAACCGCACCTGTCAGCTCTGATCCCGTTGAAGGGCGTGTTCCTCTTTTTTCACGAAGTCTGTCAACGATCGCATCTTTCACTCGAAGATTCGCAAACATGCTGTTATTGATGCTTTCATTATTGACATTACTTGTTACTGAAAAATAACCGGGGTCAGGCAGTATATCCTCCCATGCATAACCCACCAGATTGCGATAGATATCATCGGCATGATGGGCATCAAAGGATTTTAAACTGTACAAGACCTGACTGGCGCAACGCAGATTCAGATTGAGTTTGATACATTCATTCACGGTCGCAAACAATCTCACCCCTGTAACAAAACTTTCTTCAATTTCCAATCCAAGTCCTTTTACTTCCTGCTCCAGATAAGGAACAATGCGTTTATGACAGGTAATGATGACGGTTGATCTGGTTGTATAAACATTCATATTGCGTAAAGGTAAAAGCTTAGTGAATGATAGTGCAGAAATAAATTCAGGCTGTCTGAAGACCTCGGAATCTTCTGATTGCGGGATATTTATACCTTGCACAATAAAAGTTCTTTTAATCCTCTTGATAATAAATCAAAAAACAAAACAATGAAAAAGCTGATTCAATTCGGAGAAGAAGTAGAAGGATACAATATCCCTGTTTTAAATGAAAGAGAAATCAGAGCAGCAGCAGGGATCTTTTTTTTATTGATGTACACGGCATTAATGTTCATTTTATTTAAAGGCAATTTTTTGCTGATCAAGTACGGCATTGCCA
>CAIKTE010000078.1 GCA_903830285.1 uncultured Chitinophagaceae bacterium
AGATGCACCCGTTACCACCTATTTAACCATTCAGGGGCCAATTCATAAAAGTGATTATGATGAAAGGCAGACAGCCACTTCATTCGGGCCTGAAGGAAGAAATCCAAGAGGACAAGCTTACTGGCAAACCTATACTGCACCCGAACCACATGCCGGAGTTGGTCTTTCAGTGATCAATGATGCAACCGGACCATTGAACCGTTTTACTGCTTATGGTACTTATGCCTATCATTTAAGTTTAAACGTACAGACCAGTTTAGCAGTAGGTATTTCTGCAGGCATTTCTCAATTAAGTTTAAATGCAGATAAACTCAATTTTGCAACAACAGTAGATCCTGCTGTTTCAGGCAGCGGTATCATTAATAAAATAAAACCTGATATCAGTGCCGGTGCATGGTTATATTCAAAAGATTATTTTGTTGGATTATCTTTTCAACAGATCATCCCTGAACAGGTAAGTTTTTCTAATAATACAGTGGGTATGGAAACAGGCAAATTATTGCCACATACATTTTTAACTGCAGGATATAGAATGATGCTGAGTGATGATATCAGTTTTCTCCCTTCAGTATTACTTCGATATATCAATCCCTTGCCGCTTGGTGTTGATATCAATGCAAAATTTCAGTACCTGGATCTTTTATGGGTAGGCGGTTCTTATCGCATTCAGGATGGTTTCGCAGCCATGATCGGTATCAATATCAATAACAATATCAATATCGGTTACTCTTACGATATCACTACTTCACAATTGAACACTGTTAGTAAAGGAACACATGAAATATTGATCGGCTTCTTGCTGGGCAATAAATATGGTGACAGCTGCCCAAGACGTTTGTGGTAATCTTATTTCTAATTAGTATAAATAAAAGCAGCAATGTTTTAAAACATTGCTGCTTTTTTATAACTTATAACTTATAACTTAATACTTACAACTTATCGCTTCCCTTCTCCTGACTACCGACTCCAGACTTCCGACTCTCTCTCTTCGCTCTTATTTTCTTCACTCCGTATCCCACCCCGCCTGCGATCAGTAAACTTAAGCCGCCATCAATAGGGGCACTATCCGGATCACCATTATTAGGTGGTTGTGCATGAAGGAGACCGCTGATGGAAAAGAGAACAATAAATAAATAAATGATTTTTATAAGTTGTGCTGTATTGATATTGTTTATATATTTTTTCATGTTGGTTTCTGTTTGGGTTGTTAATGCTTAATTTTTTTCTACCGACTCTCGGTCTTCCCGTCTTTCGGACTTCCTTACAGTTTCATTACTTTCTTAATGATTGAACTCTTCCCGTCACTGATTTGCAGTAACAACATTCCCTTTGCAGTATTACCAACATTTATATATTGTATTCCATTGGCTGCATTGATCGTTCCCAATGCTTTACCGTTCATATCTTTTATGCCGATCGTTACAGGTCCCGAACTTCCTGCAATCTGCACTGCAATCTGATTACTGCTTGTGATATTACCCAATACATTCGCAGTTAAACTTCCTGCAGGATCGTTTGCAGTTGCTGTTGTTTTAGCACTGAATGATAATTCAAATCTTTGTTCACCCATTGATGCTGCATCACTGTTAATTGTGAATGGATAAGTATCTCCAACTTTCAATTCTGTTTTTGTGTGTAAGAATTTATCAATGAGGTACACGGCTGTTCCTTGGGGTAAATTGTTATTGGCTAAATGAAAATTATAATCACCTGCTAATGCACTGATACCAAGTGGAATAGTATTTAATACGTTTCTTGCATCGATTGCCATTCTTGTATTATCATCTTTATTGATGGTATAAACATTTACATTATCGTTATAAAACTTTTGAAGATCTGCTCTCTCTGTTCCGGCTGCTGTTGCATTAGCATCTAATCTTACAAATAATTTATCTCTGAAATCTCCATTTTGTTCTACCTGTAATTCTATTTGTTGTTGAGCAGTTTGTACTCCAAATAATCCTGTTTGTAATGTTCCTGAAGTATTAATATCTGAATTAGTGACATTAAAAGTTGAAGTACTTACAGGTTGATATGCAATAGAACCTAAAACAGGAATAGTATTCGTTGTATTGCTACTGCTGCTTGCTGCTACCCAACTGCCTGCATTAACCCTTGGTGTTCCAGTTACTGAAATAGTATATACATAATAATTAGTACCTGCTGTTTGTCCGGTTAATGCTTGACTATTAACCGGTGCTGCATAAGGATTGCCGACCAATGAGAAGTTAGATGTATTGCTTGATGCCGGAATAGTAGTACTTGCTGCATTTAGTGTACCACTAACATTATAAGTAAATGCTGTTGGTCCTCCTGTATAAGTTAATCCCGTTACTTCACTGGCTAAGCCACGAATGAATAATGCATAAGGTGCAGTGCCTGAAAAAGCTGTTCCGGCATCATGCCATGCATTAGAAGTGTTATTAAATGTTCTATCATCTGCAATACCTGCTGCATTGCTGCTTCCTGTTGTTTGAATACTGATAGCATTATCAGTAGCTATTGTTGAAAGTGTTTGGCTTGAAGTAAACGGATTGGCAAATACTCTCCAACCTCTTTGGGCAATGATGCTTTGTTGTAAGGTTACTGTGCCACTTGTTATATTACTGCTATTCGCGTTTAATGCTCCTCCCGGATTTACTGTTATACCATCGGTTGTACTTAATGTACCCGGACTCGTTAATGTTAAAACAGCACCACTTTGTATGGATACCTTACCGGCAACAGCACCAGCAACACTAATAGTAGGTTTTGTACTGGAAGAAGGTATAATAACATAATCGGTAGCAATTGGTACTGTGCCAAAATCCCAATTACCTGCATTTGCCCATGCGGTACTAGTTGCCCCGGTCCATGTATTTGCAGATATTTTGCTTACTGTATTATTACCTGAATTACCAATATAAATATTACCAGAAACATCAATGGCTACAGAATACGGATTCGCACCACTTGCTAGTGTTGCCCATGCCTGTGTTACTGTACCGCCTGCTGTTATTTTACTTACTGTATTATTACCAGAATTTGTTGTATAAGTATTACCTGAACCATCAATGGCTATCCCCCAAGGATTTGCACCACTTGCTAATGTTGCCCATCCCTGTGTTACTGAGCCGCCTGAGGTTATTTTACTTACTGTGTTATTATTTAAATTAGCTGTATAAACATTACCGGAAACGTCAATGGCGATTCCCCTAGGATAAGCATTGATTGCTAATGTTGCCCATGTAGTTGTTAACGAGCCGCCTGAGGTTATTTTACTAATTGTTTGATTTTGGAAATTAGCTACATACAAGTTACCCGAGGATGCATCAATGGCTAGAGACCGGGGATTTGAACCACTAATTAATGTTGCATATGCCTGCGTTATTGAACCGCTTGATGTTATTTTACTTACTGTGTTATTACCGTTATTGGATGTAAATACATTACCCGAGGCATCTATGGCAATGCCAGTAGGATCGGCCCCGGATGCTAAAGTTGCCCATACCTGTGTTACGCTTCCGCCTGATGTTATTTTACTAACTGTATTATTACCGGCATTGGCTGTATATACATTACCTGATGCATCTATGGCAATTGCATCCGGATTTGTACCGCTTGCAAGCGTAGCCCATGTCTGAGTAAGAGTTCCGGTTGAAGTAATTTTACTTACAGTATTATTACCAAAATTGGCCGTATACACATTACCGGAAGCATCTATGGCAATGCTATAAGGTGTTGTACCCGAACTTAATGTAGCCCATGACTGCGTCACAATTTGGGCTTGTAAAGCTGTGATTGTTATTAATAATAATACAATTGTTGTAAAGAGCTTCATATGCTGTTAGGTTTATATTCAAATAAATAATTACCGATTCATTGAATATTTCTTTCATGAAGGTTTAGCAGAGAATGACTGAATTTTAATAGAGAGAGAAGGAAAATTAATCGGAGGCAGTAGTTATTGCTCTTTGCTTAATATGAGCAAAAAAATAGAGTATCCGTTCTTTAATC
>CAIKTE010000079.1 GCA_903830285.1 uncultured Chitinophagaceae bacterium
AATAGTCAATAGTCAATAGTCAATAGTCAATGATGAAAAAAACGGCCAAGATAGTTTTATTTCTTTTTGCAATGCAGGCTTCGCTTTTGTTGAAGGCACAGGATATGAATGTGTTGGTGCAAAAAGTAAAAGCAAAACTGGATCTGGTGGATGATTATGTAGCTGACGGGAAAATGAAGACGGATGTGGCTTTCATCAAAGCACCTATCGGAAAGATCAAAATATTCTTCAAGAAGCCAAACTTATTTAAGATCAAGAGGGATAACGGTATTTCTATTTTACCCAAGGGTGGTGTAAGTGTAAATATGAGTTCTGTGATCGCGATGAAAGATTATGTTGCCTTGTCAGCAGGAGAAACAATGGTGGATGGAACAAAGACCAGGATCGTGAAACTATTACCGATGAACGAGAACAGCGAGATCATTTTAACTACCATGTACATTGATGAAACGAATCTCCTGATCCGTAAAGCTATCACTACTACAAAAGAGAACGGAACCTACGAAATGCAATTATACTATGGTGCTTACGCCAATTACGGATTGCCCGATAAAGTGATCTTCGCATTCAATACCAAAGATTATAAAATGCCTAAAGGAATTACCCTCGAATTTGAAGATGGTGATAAGCCTACCGAAGCTGATAAGATAAAAGGCCGTAAAGGGAAAGTGGAAATTACTTACAGCTCTTATATCATAAACAAAGGAATTGATATTGCTGTGTTTAAATGATATTTGAAACAATTAAAAGACCTCAACACTCCATGTTCTGCTGAAAGCTTTCCCAATAGCTAATGAATTGATCCCTTCTTTTTCAGAAAGCTGCTGCGTTGTATCAACAATATCTGCAATGCCGCACCATGGCTCGATACAAACGAAATTAGCATCTTTAAAATTCCATATTCCCATATAAGGAAAACCATCAAACACTGTTTTCAATCCGTGTTTTGTTTTATCACTCACAATGGAAATACTATTGGATGCAAGCTGTTTAAAAACCAAAGCATCATTATAAAATAATTCTTTGCTAAGTGGGAGTTTATTAGTGTTGGTTAGAAATGGTATGGGCTCTTTTTCGATCAATCCATCTTTTGAAAGCGGCCATTTGCCTGCGTTCTCGGTTTCATGGAACAATAAATAATAATCAGAAAAGGCAGTCCCTTCAACCAATGGAACTTTAAATGCAGGGTGCGCGCCAACAGAAAATAATAAAGGTTCATTTCCTGTATTCTCAACAATATAGGTGATGCTTAGTTTATTATCATTCAATTCATGTTTTACAGAAAACCTGAATTGAAAAGGATAAACTTTTAATGTTGCAGCATTAGCAACTAATGTAAATGTGATACTGCTTGCTGATTGCTCTGTTACTTCATACACACTTTCTCTACCAAATCCATGGCGCCCCATTTGATAGCTATTGCCTTTATGCTGATAGGTCGTGTCTTTTAATCCGCCAATGATAGGAAACAATACCGGACTGGTTTTGGGCCAATAGGCAGGATCGCCATTCCATAAATAATCTAACTTGGTTTGTTTGTTATAGATACTTAAAATTTCTGCGCCTTGCGGATTTAGATCCACAGTAAGGGTTTCATTAGAGATAGTGAACATGATAGGATATTAATTTTCTGAT
The DNA here is from genome assembly GCA_903830285.1 of uncultured Chitinophagaceae bacterium. Taxonomy (GTDB): domain Bacteria; phylum Bacteroidota; class Bacteroidia; order Chitinophagales; family Chitinophagaceae; genus CAIQDX01. Next base: position 1,636 of record CAIKTE010000079.1, read on the forward strand.
TCTTCAATTTTTTCATCAACAGTATTGGCAAATAGTCTGGCACTCATTTTCTTAAGGGGGTTTATTCTTGCGGAAGCATATCCTGCTTTTCTTCGGATAATATCTATCGCTTCAAATGTGGCAACTAAAAATGAAGTGGGATCTGCTTTTCCTTTTCCTGCAATATCAAATGCAACTCCATGATCGGGGCTGGTACGCACAGCATTTAATCCGGCAGTATAATTCACACCTTCGCCAATGGCCAATGATTTAAAAGGGATCAATCCCTGATCATGATACATGGCTAAAACGGCATCAAACTTTTCGTATTGCCCTCTAGCAAAGAATGCATCAGCACTATAAGTGCCAAATACTAAGATATTGTGGGTTTGTTTTGCTTCTTTGATAGCAGGTTTGATGATGGTCTCTTCTTCATTGCCGATCAAACCTTCATCACCGGCATGCGGATTTAATCCAAGCACTGCAATACGTGGTTTATCGATGCCGAAATCTTTTTGCAGACTACTATTGATGATCTTTAGTTTACTGACTATATTTTCTTTGGTGATATGTTTTGCAATTTCACTAACAGGTACATGTTCGGTCACCAACCCAATGCGCATATTATCGGCCACCATTAGCATCACTACATCAGGCACACCAAATTCTGCTTTTAAATAGGGGGTATGCCCGCTATAATCGAATTCGGCAGATTGAATATTCTTTTTATGGATGGGGGCTGTTACCAACGCATCGATGTTTTTATCTTTCAAGGCTTTTACGGCCTGTTGCAAAGAAAGCAATGCATATTTACCGCCTATCTCATTTAAAATACCGGGATTAATGGCCACTTCTTCTTCCCAGCAATTAAATACATTGATCTGTTTATGGCTGAGTTTGTTGAATTCCTTTGTGCTGTTATAGGCAAAATTGATATCGGGTAGGCTTTTGCGGTAGAAATTAATGCTTTTGTTGCTCGCAAATACAACCGGGATGCACATTTCGAGGATCCGATGGTCGGTCAATGCTTTAATGATCAGTTCAATGCCGATACCATTCAGGTCGCCGCAGGTAAATCCGATAACAGGCTTTTGCAATTCGTTGCTCATTCTTAATTTTTATATCCATCAAAAATAAGAACAAAGCATGAGATGCAGGCTTTGATTTTGTTACTTTTGAGCCGATGCAGTATACACTCAAGAAATCACTCGGTCAGCATTTTCTGAAAGATGAAAATATTTGCAAACAAATTGTTGCTGCATTGGAACAGGATGCCATTCATCAATTGCTGGAAGTGGGCCCCGGCGGGGGTGCTTTGACCAAGTATTTATTGCAGTTGAAAGGGATCGATTTTAAAGCGGTGGAACTGGATGCGGAAAAAGTGACTTATCTGGAAACGACTTATCCGGCCATTCGCGGAAAGATCATTCATCAAAGTGTTTTGGATATGGATGCTCCTTTTGAAAATGAGTTTACTGTAGTTGGGAATTTCCCTTATAATATATCATCACAGATCCTTTTTAAAGTATTGGACTGGAAAGATCAGGTGCCCGTAATGATCGGTATGTTTCAAAAAGAAGTGGCTGAAAGAGTTGCTGCAAAACCGGGCAATAAAACATACGGCATCATCACCGTGTTGATTCAGGCTTTTTATGAAGTGGAATACTTGTTTAATGTGCCACCGGAATCTTTTATCCCGGCACCGAAAGTTATGAGTGGAATGATACGATTGAGAAGAAAAAAAGAAGAATTGGAAGTAAAAAATAAAAAGATATTTGTTCAGCTGGTAAAAGCTTCATTCAATCAAAGAAGAAAAACTTTAAGGAATGCTACCAAAAGTTTGTTTGATGATGAAGTAATGAAAGATGAAATTTTTAATAAACGTGCTGAACAACTGAGTATTCATGATTTTGCTGCATTAACATTTAGAATGAGATGAGAAAAGTAATTATCACGGGAAAGACACATGAGTATTTGATAGAAACCTTACAGCTTAATGGTTATGAAGTGTTGTATGAACCGGCTATCAAACATGCGCAATTAAAAGAAGCAATAAAAGATGCGGAAGCTGTGGTTGCTACAACAAGAGTTACCATAGATAAGGAAATGATCGATTGTGCGCAACAATTAAAATGGATCGGAAGACTGGGCAGTGGAATGGATCAGATAGATGTGGGGTATGCCGAAAGCAAAGGGATACAATGTGTCAATAGTCCGGAAGGAAATAGAAATGCAGTGGCAGAACATTCTTTAGGATTACTTCTGAGTTTGATGCATAAGATCTCCAGCAGTCAGCAGGAACTGAGAAATGGTATATGGGACCGCGATAACAATAAGGGGGATGAGTTAAGCGGAAAAACTGTGGGGATCATTGGTTTCGGTAATACGGGAAGTGCTTTTGCCAAACTCTTGTCTTCATTTGATGTTACTGTTTTGGCATATGATAAATACAAAGAAGATTTTGCCAAAGGATTTATCCGGGAAGCTCAACCGGAACAAATTGCCCGTTATGCAGATGTGATCAGTTTACATGTTCCTTTAACAGACGAAACTTTTCATTATGCCAATGATGCTTTTTTTAATGCACTGGAAAAAAAGCCATATTTTTTAAATATGTGCAGGGGAAAAGTGACCGATACTGCTGCATTGATCCAGGCTTTGCAGAATAAAAAAATTAAAGCAGCCGGGATTGATGTGTTGGAGAATGAGAAATTATCATCCTATACTGAGGCAGAAAAACAACAATTAAATGAGTTATTGTCTATGCAGAATGTGATCGTTACACCGCATATTGCAGGGTATAGTCATGAAGCTTTTTATAAAATGGCAAAAGTGTTGTTGGGAAAATTGGGGATCTGATTTCTTGCAATTACTGAATAAGGAGTAGGCCTACAAATGTTTGAAGGGATTCCTTTAGAGCGACTCAACAGTAATCCCAAGCCTGCCAAAAGCCTGCTCAAAAACTTTTTTTTCAGATTTATAATTTATATATTTGTACTTACTGCAACGCCGCACAAGATGTGGCGTTGTATTTTTTTTATCTCTTTTAAACCAAAGATCATGAGTGAATACGTAACTAAAGAGACATTTGCGAAGATGCGGGAAGAATTGCAACACATGAAGGGTATTGACCGCCCGGCTGCTTCCAGAGCTATTGCCGAAGCCAGAGAAAAAGGCGATCTGAAAGAAAATGCTGAATATGATGCTGCTAAAGAAGCGCAGGGAATGCTTGAAGCCAGGATCAAACAGCTGGAAGGCATCATTTCAACGGCTAAAATTGTTGATCCTAATTCTATTGATACGAGCAAAGTGGCAGTTTTGACGAAGGTTACCATTACGAATCTGGGCACGAAAAAGACAATTACCTATCAGATTGTTGGCGAGAAAGAAGCTGATCTGAAAGCAGGAAAGATCTCGGCATCATCACCTATCGGAAAAGGATTGCTGGGTAAAGCAATAGGAGAAGTGGCTGAAGTTCAGGCACCAACAGGGATCATTAAATTTAAGGTAGAAGGAATTTCGATCTAAAATACAGGGTCAACGAATTTTCGTAAAAGCTTTACAATTTTACTTGTAAAGCTTTTACGTTATAGAACCCTTTGTTTTGCAAAGGGTTCTATACTATTCTCGGGTTTTTCACTTGTTGTATCTGTTTGGAAGTAATGACAGATTTGTAAAAGCCGCTTTGGCATGAACTGAGCATTACTATAAAATAAATAAGACCTAAGCCGTATAATATTATTTTCAGGTCTAGGGTTTTTGTTCTCATGGCAGTGAGTTTTATCATAAACGAAACAAAACGATTATTATTATTTTGCAGTATTAAATTTTTTTTATGACCATCTTCTCAAAGATCATTGCCGGAGAGATTTCCTCTTATAAGATAGCAGAAAATGAAAAGTTCTATGCTTTTCTGGATATTTTCCCATCCGCATTAGGGCATACTTTAGTAGTTCCTAAAATTGAAATAGATAAATTATTCGATCTACCCGCCGATTATTTAGATGGAATCCTGACTTTTTCCCAGCCTATAGCCAAAGCCATTCAAAAAGCATTTGCTTATGATCGGGTAAATATGATCACCATTGGTTTTGAGGTACCTCATGCGCATATTCATTTACTGCCTATGAACAGCATGAGCGATATGAATGCATTGTCTAAAAAGATAAAAATAACTGCAGAAGAATTAAAGGAGGTGCAGGAAAAAATAATAGCAAACTTTTAATAAGAAACAAGATTCAAGTGACAAGCAAGTCAAGTAGAAACCTAAAACTTGTTTCTTGATTCTTGTTCCTTGTATCTTGCTTATTTTTTCTTCACTCTCGCCTCATTCTTTGCTATAAAATCCTCCCAGCCTTTAAACCCTTTTGAAGCTTTCGCCAAAGGAGAAGAAGTTTGATAGTGATGGCATAAAGCCACGGCTAAAGCATCCGTGGCATCAAAGTATTGTGGTTTCTTTTCAATTTGTAAAATTTGCTGCAGCATTTTCCAGACCTGTTCTTTATCTGCATTGCCATTGCCTGTGATGGATTGTTTTACTTTTTTGGGTGAATATTCGGTAACACCCAATTCCGCCTGCATGGCTGCTGCAATGGCAACACCCTGCGCTCTTCCCAGTTTGAGCATGCTTTGTACATTCTTCCCGAAAAAAGGTGCTTCAATGGCAAATGTGGAAGGATGATATAGCTTGATCAATTCACAAACCTTGGTATGTATTTTCTCAAGCCGCTGATAAATATCCTTGTATGCTGAAAGTTTCAGCACATCCATCAATAAAACCTGTGTTTTATTCCCTTCCACTTTTAATAATGCATAACCCATCAGTTGTGTGCCGGGATCAATGCCCAATATAATATGCGGCTGTTTCATCATTGTGAAAATAGTTTATTCCCGCCACATGTTTTTTATCTTGTTATTTCAACCTTTCTTTGTGCATCAAAACAAACCTGTTTGTCAAAGCACTTTAAAATATTTCTCAATTATATAGTTGGCCCGGTTTTATTTATCTTGCTGCTGCTTTCTATCTATCATCAGATAGAACAGCAAAAAAACCTGCCGCATACCTGGACTAATATGTCGCAGAATTTCTCTGCAACAGATTGGTGGAAATTTAGTTTGGTCATTGTTTTGATGTTTGTGAACTGGGGACTGGAAGCCAAAAAGTGGCAATTATTGGTAAACAGCATTCAAAGGATATCCTTTATTCGTGCTTTCCGTGCTATTTTTTCGGGACAGGCATTCGCATTGAACACTGTGAATGGCGTTGGTGAATATGTTGGAAGGATCGTTTATCTGAATGAAGGAAACAGACTGCGTGCTATTGCCATCAGCATCGTAGGGAGCTTTAGTCAGGTGATCGTGACCTTTGTGATGGGTTTGATAGGTTTATTGTATATGCGCATATTTTTATTGAGTAATGATCATGAATTCAAGGGGTTGTCGGTTTTTTGGCTGGATGCTTTGATGTGGGGTTTGTTGATAGCAAACATTTTATTTATCATGCTATACTTTAGCTTATCATGGATCACTAAGATGTTTGAAAGGATACCGCTTGTTTCTAAATATTCATTTTATATCCAGGAGGTTGAACATATACACTGGAAAGAATTAACAAGAATTTTGAGCCTTTCCTTCATTCGATATGTTGTATTTGTTGCGCAATACTTATTATTGTTACAAGTTTTCAAAGTGGATGCTGATTGGTTTTCATTGGCATGGCTGGTTTGTGTGATGTTCCTGGTTTTGGCAATTGTGCCTACCATTACTTTAGCTGAATTAGGGTTGAGAGGAGAGTTGAGCATTCAATTGATTGGATTGGTTTGCACAAATACAGTAGGTATTTTATTTACTGCAACCGGTATTTGGTTAATTAACAAGGTAATTCCTGCACTGGCGGGAAGTTTGTTTATTTTAGGGGTAAGATTATTCAAGAAATAACCGGCGTGAAAAAAAGTATTTTATTCATCATAGCATTTTCTATTTGCATTCGCCTTTCAGCAGGAGATGATTTTTGTGGTGTTCGTAATTATTCATTTCAGGATGGTGAATATATTTCATTTACTATTTTTTATTCTGTCATTGGTATTTATGTGAATGCTGGTTCTGCCAACTTTACAACTTCATTGGAAAAGCTGAATAATAAAACGGTCTATCATGTAGTGGGGACAGGAAGCTCAAATCCTAACTACGACTGGATCTTTAAAGTTCGTGATAAATATGAAACGTATTTTGATACGGGTCATTTGCAACCGCTGAAATTCATTCGTAATGTTGATGAAGGTGGATATAAAACTTTAGAGAACGTAACTTTTAATCAACAAAACAATATTGCTACAACTGATAAAGGAACATTTAAAGTGCCTAATTGTGTACAGGATGTAATAAGTTCTATTTATTATGCGCGTAATATTGACTTCAATAAATTAAAGACTGACGATAGAATTCCTTTTAATATGTTTCTGGATAATCAGGTGTATAATTTATATATCCGTTATGTTGGAAAAGAAGAAATAAAGACCAAATACGGAAGATTCCACGCTATTAAGATCGCCCCATTACTTGTGAAAGGAACCATCTTTTCAGGAGGAGAGAAAATGACGGTATGGGTGAGTGACGACGAGAACCATATTCCCTTGCGCATCGAAAGCCCGATCACTGTGGGCACTGTAAAAGTTGATATGATGCAATATAAGAACCTGCGTTACCCTCTAAGTTCAATGATCAGTGTACGTTGATCAAATATTCTGCAATCTGAAAGTTTCTTTTTGTCTGATCCCTCTTTCTGTTTGATGCAGATTGCAACATTCATTTACCGGATCGTGTTCAAAGAATAAAATATAATCATTCTGCAATGCTTCTTTCAGGAATGATTTTTTTTCGTTCATTGTTGTTAAAGGAAACATGTCATAACCCATTACATAAGGCATGGGAATATGGTGAACTGATGGTAAAAGATCTGCCATGTACACGATTGTTTTGTCTTTGTATTTTATTTGCGGCAGCATCATGGCATCTGTATGGCCATTCACAAAACGAAATGTAATTTCAGGCAAAATTTCAGATGCTGATTCTTCTAACTTATCACCATTCACCTTTGACCATTCACTTTTGACGATCTTCAATTGCCCGCTTTCTTTTATTGGTAAAATATTTTCTTTCAGGAAAGAAGCTTTTTCTCTGTCATTCGGTTTCGTTGCCCATTCCCAATGCCTTTCATTACTCCAATAAGTTGCATTTTTAAATGCAGGAACTAATTTGTCATTTACTCTATCAATACTTCCGCCGCAATGATCAAAATGGAGGTGTGTAAGTATCACATCTGTTATATCATCTTTACTGAAACCTGCTTTCTTCAATGATGAATCCAATGTATGTTCTCCGTGCAAATAATAATGACCGAAGAATTTTGCATCCTGCTTATTGCCCACACCATTATCAATTAATATTAATCGATTACCATCCTCGATCAGCAAACAACGCATGGCCCAGTTGCATAAATTATTTTCATCTGCAGGATTAAGTTTATGCCAGATACTTTTTGGTACAACACCAAACATTGCACCACCGTCCAATTTAAAGTATTCTGTTTCTATGCTGTAGAGTTTCATGCTGCAACAGTTTTATCTTTTTTCATATCAACAAATAAAAGAAGGATCAGTCCTATTATAAAAAATACCATCAATGTTAATACAGAATTTCTCATACCACCTAAGAACTCACCCACCGAACCAAATGCCAAAGTTCCGATCACTGTTCCCATCTTATCACACACATCAAAAAAGCTGAAATAGGATGCAGTGTCTTTTGTTTCTGGTAATAGTTTTGAATAAGTAGATCGGCTCATAGATTGAATGCCGCCCATCACCATTCCCACACAAAATGCAACTATGAAAAACTCATTCACTGTATTTACCCTGGAAGCAAAAAAGCATATCCCAATCCAGATCGAGATCAAAACACCCAGCGTAATGATATTACCCACTCTGTCAGACAGTTTTGCAAATAAAGTAGCACCTGCTATAGCAACTAATTGAATGATCAATACAGTGATGATGAGTTGTGATGATTCCATCTTCAATTCATCCGATGCAAAATAAGTGGCGAGATACATCACCGTTTGTACGCCCATATTGTAAAAGAAGAAACTGCGCAGGAATTTTGACAGTCTTGGATAGTGCTGCAATTGATTCCATACTTTTTTCAGTTCATGAAACCCGTTGGTCAATATATTATGTTGCATATCCTGTTCCGAAGGCTTTGATGCCGGCAACCTGGAAAAAGTGATCTGTGCAAAACCGGCCCACCAGATCCCAACGGATAAAAATGATAATCTTACCGGCCATGCTCCCCATCCCAAATTCAGTTTATCGTTGCCCATGATGAATGCCAGACAAACGATCATCAACAGTACACTTCCGATATATCCTAGAGCAAATCCTTTGGCGCTAATATCATCCTGGTCTTCTTCGGCAGCAATTTCGGGGAGATAAGCATTATAAAATACGATACTTCCGCAATAACCTATAGAAGCGACAATGGATGCTACAATACCCCAGCCAATATTTTCTTTGGTAAGAAATACCATGCTGCAGCAGGCTGCGGAACCCAGATAGCAGAAGAATTTCATGAATGATTTCTTATTGCCTTTATAATCGGCAATAGAAGAAAGTATAGGTGATAAAAATGCAATGATCAAAAAAGAGAATGAAATGGCATAGGAGGCTAATGAAGCTCTTTCAAAAGTTCTGCCGATAAATTGTACCTGTGGGGGTGCAATGGCTGTATAATATGCGGGAAAGATGGCAGAGGTAATGATCAATGAATAGGCACTATTGGCCCAATCGTACATGGCCCATGCATTGACTATTTTTTTGGGAGCAGTTAGCATTTTGGATAATTAAGAATTGAAAATTAAGAATTGAAAATTAAGAATTAAGAATGGGAAGCAGGAAATATTTTCCCTTCTTAAATTATTAATTTTTAATTTATTTAATCAACCCTTGTTGTAATAATATCAAAACAATGATACCTAATGCAATTCTGTACCATCCAAAGATCCTGAACCCATGTTTTTGTAAATAACCGATAAAGAATTTTACAGCAAGCAATGCAACGAAATAAGCAATAACAGCACCTAATCCTAAAATGATAAAATTATCTTTTACCAATACTTCTTTATGTTCTTTGTAAACATCTAAAAAACTTTTTGCTGAAGCTGCTAACATAGTGGGCACTGCTAAAAAGAAAGAAAATTCTGCTGCTACACTCCTTGTTAATTTCTGGCTCATACCACCGATAATGGTTGCAGCACTTCTGCTCAAACCCGGAAAAACAATACTTAATACCTGAAAACAACCAATGATAAATGCTTTAGGATATGATATTTTCTCCTCTTCACTAATGGTGCTATTCATAAATAATTTATCAACGAATAATAAAATTATTCCTCCCGCAATCATCACACCTGCTATGAATGTAAGATTGGTCAATGCACCCTCGATATATTTTTTCAGAAAAAAACCTCCGATCAAAGCAGGAATAACGGCAACCACCAATTTGACATAAAAACTATAATGCTTGAAGTCGAAAAACTTCTTATAGTAAATAGTCACAACACTTAGAATGGCTGCTAATTGAATCACAATTTCGTACATATCAACAAAAGGGGTATTGGTTACGCCAATCAGCGGATTGGTAAATTTCATATGCGCAGTACTGGAAATCGGCAAAAATTCTGTTATTCCTTCTACAATGGCGATGATGATTGATTGTAAAGTATCCATAGATTTCAGTTAGTGATTTGAATGATAAAGAAACAAAAAAAGCGGTGAAAAACACCGCTAATGATTTGTTGAATTGAAAATGATTTTATTCTGCTGTTTTAGATTTCTTGAAGATCGCATATACTTCCACCAATAAACCCAGAATGATCAATATGGGAGCAACAGTAACTCTTGTTGTACTATATACCACATTATAATCAAATACTTTCGGGTCCTGATTCTTTCCGCCGCTCATTAAAAACATACCAAGGGCAATGATCACACCTCCAATGGCCATCCACATATAATTTTCTTTACCGAATAAAGGGTCTACTTGTTTTTGATTTTTATCACTCATGATTCAAATTTTGAGGACTGCAAT
>CAIKTE010000080.1 GCA_903830285.1 uncultured Chitinophagaceae bacterium
ATCTCAATTTTGCCATCCATGGATTTATGAGGCTTATTGATCTGCATCGCATTTTTCAAGAGATCATATTTGAAGCTTTCTTCTCTTAATCTTTTAAATCCTGCTAAAGATGTTGCATCATTCTCATGGATCAATCCCCTTCTGTCCGGTGGGACATTCAATAATAAATTGGCACCACGACCAACGCTTTTCAAATAGAGATCGAATAATTGTTCAGGTGATTTTACTTTTGCATCTTCATTGGCGTGATAGAACCAACCTGGGCGGATACTTACGTCGCATTCTGCTGGGATCCAGTTTTTTCCATTCTGATTACCGCTATTTAAAGTATCAGTTGGCGGCGCACCCAAACCTCTTGAGAAGCCCGCTGTGTCTAATAAATTCCAATTGGTCTTTCCGGCAATGCCATTTTCATTTCCTACCCAGCGGATATCAGGGCCGATATCACTGAACACAACTGTACCCGGTGATAATTCATGAACTGTTCTTTCAAACCGATGCCAGTCATACACTTGCTTTTTTCCATTCGGGCCTTCGCCGTTTGCCCCATCCCACCAGAGTTCTGTGATGGGGCCGTAATTAGAGAATAATTCTTTCATCATTCCAACAAATACATCATTGTATTCGGCAGTACCGTATTTAGGATGATTGCGGTCCCATGGAGAAATATACACGCCAAACTTTAATCCGTATTCCTTACAGGCTGCAGATAATTCTTTCAGTACATCGCCTTTTCCATCTTTCCATTTACTCTCACGAACCGTATGTGTTGAGAATTTACTGGGCCATAAACAAAAACCGTCATGATGCTTAGCCGTGATGATGATGCCTTTTGCTCCTGCTTCTTTAGCAACGCGGCACCATTGCCTGCAATCTAATGCTGTTGGGTTGAATGCATCTTCCGGTTCATTGCCCAAACCCCATTCTTTATCAGTAAAAGTATTCGGGCCGAAATGTGTAAATAAATAAAACTCCATTTCATGCCATTGAAACTGAGACTGCGTAGGTAAAGGGAAATTATTCTTTGTTTTTTGTGCCGTTAGCTGTACACAAAAAAATAAAAGTAAAATGAATGAATATTTCTTCATGCTTTATTTGATAACTGATTTTATCTGTTCAGCAACCGGATGTTCGGCTGTAAAAGTATAGCCCATGATCTTTGCAATGGTTTGTGCAAACTGCATTTGATACAGCTGTACATTATCGGTCATTTCGCCTGATGGTACTACGTTTGGTCCCATTACTGCAAACCATATTTGTGAAGAGCCTTCCACATCCTTGCCGTGACTTGTCCATTTTTCTTTGATACTGTCACCACGACCATGATCGGTGGTGATCAGAATAGTCGTTTTGTTTTTATACTGCGGATCTGATTGAACAAATTCCCATATCTCTTTTATCCATGCATCAAACTGATGTGCCGCATCTGCATAGAATTTATATTGTCTGTGATGTGCCCATTCATCAGTTTCTCCATAAGAGATGTATAAGACCTTCGGCTTCTTATTTTTCAAATATTCCATGGCAGCATAGTGAGTGAATACATCCAGACATTCTTCCTCATTAAAAGGACGATACGAATCTCTCAGCATGGAATTGATCAGTTTTTCATGAACGTTTGGATTATTTCCGCCACTTGCATCATAAGCAGTTACTACAGGAATTTTACTTCTGGTGTCGTTTATGATCTTATGGAAAGCATCCCATGCGCCAAATGCTGCTACCTTATTTTTTAATTTCACTTGCTGATTAAAGAACTCAAGAACAGTAGTGTTGGGATTATGCTTATAATGATTAGTATTGATAGCAGTATCTACATAACCACACATGATCTCGCTGTATCCGGGATACGAGAACCAATAAGGATTTGATACATCCACCTTATTCCCTATTCCACGGTTGCCGTAGATCTGGCCATTAGATGCGATCGTATTCCAGAAAAATGGTAATAATTTTTTTCTTCTTTCTTTCACATCATCACTCCAGTATTTCTTAAAAAGGTAATCACTGTCATTTTGATTGAATCTTTTGTCATTGGCAATGGCCGGATCCAACCCGGTAAATACTTCCTGCCAGCGAAATCCATCTGTTGTAATGATGATCACATTTTCTGTTTGATCCTGAGCCTGTATAGTCGCAGTAAGAAAAAGCAAGAAGAAAAAAAGTATACTTTTCATGAATAATTATTTGATGTGCAGTTATTTAAAAGTCTAAAATAGTTCTTATTCACGCAATGTTGTTGGAACGCGGCTTTTCTTGCGTTAAAATCGTACAAAATATTGTCAATCGCCTGCAGTTCGTAACTTAGCGCCCCTGAAACAGTAAATTATCTCTCATCCTAAATATTTTTTAAAATGGCGAATGTTCCATTTCATTATCAAGACCCGTTTCCGCTCGGAAAAGACACTACAGAATATTATCTATTAACCAAAGAAGGCATTTCTCAAACAACATTTGAAGGAAAAGAAATCTTAAAAGTTTCACCCGAAGCATTGACCAAAGTTGCTAAAGCTTGCTTTCATGATTGTTCATTTATGCTGCGTACCGAACATTTGAAAATGGTTGCCGCTATTTTAACTGATCCTGAAGCAAGTGAAAATGATAAATATGTTGCCATTACAATGTTGCGTAATGCAGAGATCGCAGCGAAAGGTGTATTACCCTTTTGCCAGGATACGGGTACAGCTACAATTGTTGCCAAGAAAGGACAGCAGGTTTGGACCGGTGGCAATGATGAAGAAGCTATCTCTTTAGGGGTGTATCAAACGTATACGGACGAGAACCTGCGTTATTCCCAAACCATTCCATTATCCATGTATGCAGAGAAAAATTCCGGCAATAATTTACCAGCACAAATAGATCTGTACAGTGTGAACGGGATGGAATATAAATTTCTATGCGTTGCAAAAGGTGGAGGTTCTGCCAACAAAACGTATTTGTTCCAGGAAACTAAAGCTTTATTAAATCCAAAGACTTTAGTAAAGTACCTCGCAGAAAAAGCGAAAACATTGGGCACTGCTGCTTGTCCGCCTTATCATATCGCATTTGTGATCGGTGGTACTTCTGCTGAAGCTTGTTTAAAAACCGTGAAGCTGGCTTCTGCAAAATATCTTGATCATTTACCAACAGAAGGAAATGAGTTCGGCCAGGCTTTTCGTGATATTGAATTGGAAAAAGAAGTGTTGCATGCTGCACAGGAACTCGGTATCGGTGCACAATTCGGAGGTAAATATTTTGCACTGGATGTTCGCATCATTCGCTTGCCAAGGCATGGCGCATCTTGTCCGGTAGGCATGGGCGTTTCCTGTTCTGCCGACAGAAATATCAAAGCCAAAATAAATAAGGATGGTGTTTGGATCGAAAAGATGGAAGAAAATCCTGGACAATTCATTCCTGAAGAATATCGCAAAGCAGGAGAAGGTGGTGCGGTGAATATTGATCTCAATAAACCCATGAAGGAAATATTGGCAGAACTTTCTAAATATCCCGTTGCAACCAGACTTTCACTGACCGGAACCATTATTGTTGGTCGCGATATTGCTCATGCAAAACTGAATGAAAGACTAGATAAGGGTGAAGGTTTACCTCAATATATCAAAGATCATCCCATCTATTATGCAGGCCCGGCAAAGACACCCGAAGGATTGCCATCGGGTTCATTTGGTCCAACAACTGCAGGACGCATGGATAGCTATGTTGCAAGGTTTCAGGAAGCGGGCGGTAGTATGATCATGCTGGCAAAAGGAAACCGCAGTCAGCAAGTGACGGATGCCTGTCAGAAATTTGGTGGATTTTATTTAGGTTCTATCGGAGGACCTGCAGCTATTCTGGCACAGAACAATATTAAAAAAGTGGAAATGGTTGAATATCCTGAATTGGGAATGGAAGCCATCTGGAAAATTGAAGTGGTAGATTTTCCTGCATTTATTTTAGTGGATGATAAGGGCAATGATTTCTTTAAAACATTAAATCCTTTGCACTTAAAAAACTGATTGAAGGAATAATTTTCTCTTATTCGAAAATCTAAAGCCGATAGAAACAGCAATGTTGCTATCGGCTTTAATTTTTGCTGCAATAACTGCACGTATCTTTATTACCACATCAAATGCTGCACTATGGATTACAGAATCGAGAAAGACACAATGGGTGCTGTAAATGTTCCTGCACAAGTGTATTGGGGAGCGCAAACACAACGCAGTATTGAGAATTTCAAAATCGCACAGGACATCAATAAAATGCCGATGCCCATCATTTATGCATTTGCCTATTTAAAGAAAGCTGCTGCAATGGCCAATCTTGAATTGGGTGTATTATCTAAAGAAAGATCTGATCTGATCGGACAGGTTTGTGATGAAATTCTTGCAGGAAAATTAGATGATCAATTCCCCCTCGTTGTTTGGCAAACTGGAAGTGGCACTCAAAGCAATATGAATGTGAATGAAGTGATCGCTTATAGAGCACATGTAATCAAAGGAGGTTCATTAACAGATAAGGAAAAAATCATTCATCCCAATGATGATGTAAATAAATCGCAATCATCGAATGATACTTTTCCAACTGCCATGCATATTGCTGCCTATAAAATGCTGGTGGAAACAACCATTCCAGGCATTACAAAACTGAGAGATACACTTTTAGAAAAAAGTAAAGCATTTATGCATGTGGTTAAAATTGGCCGAACACATTTCATGGATGCAACACCACTAACATTAGGGCAGGAATTGAGTGGCTATGTTTCACAATTAACGCATGGGCTAAAAGCCATCAATAATTCTTTACCACATTTAAGTGAACTGGCATTGGGAGGGACTGCTGTGGGTACAGGATTAAATGCACCGAAGAATTATGATATTGTTGTTGCAAAATATATTGCACAACTAACAGGTCTACCTTTTATCACAGCTGAAAATAAATTTGAAGCATTGGCTGCACATGATGGCATTGTTGAAGCACATGGCGCATTAAAAACTATTGCTGTTAGTTTAATGAAGATCGCGAATGATATCAGGATGCTGGCTTCAGGTCCGCGTTCCGGTATAGGTGAAATACATATTCCTGATAATGAACCGGGTTCTTCTATCATGCCCGGAAAAGTGAATCCAACACAATGTGAAGCCTTAACAATGATCGCCGCACAAGTAATGGGCAATGATGTTACAATCTGCATAGCAGGCAGTAATGGTCATTTTGAATTGAATGTATTTAAACCGGTGATGATCTATAATTTTCTGCACAGTGCCAGATTGATCGGTGAAGGATGTGTTTCATTCAACGATAAATGTGCAGTGGGGATTGAACCCATAGAAGCAAATATTAAAAAACACCTTGACAATAGTTTGATGCTGGTAACTGCACTCAATACAAAGATCGGCTATTACAAAGCTGCGGAAATTGCACAGAAAGCACATCAGGAAGGAACAACATTAAAGGAGATGGCCGTAAAATTAGGTTATGTTACAGCAGAACAATTTGATGAATGGGTTGTTCCTAAGAATATGGTTGGAGACATCAAAGATGAGCTGTAAGTATTATCTTTAAAATAAAGCGATCAGGAAAAATTTTGTCAAGTAAATTTACAATTCAATATATTTCTCATCATGAAAATAACGTTCTTCTCAACACAACCTTACGATAAGATATCATTTAATGAATGCAACAAGGATTTTGGATTTGAATTGGAATATTACGAAACTCATCTCGGTCCGCATATAGTTAATCTCGTAGAAGATACTGATGCGGTTTGTGTTTTTGTAAATGACAAAGTGAATGCTGAAGTAATAAAAGTATTGGCATCAAAGGGTGTAAAGACAATCGCATTACGCTGTGCAGGTTTTAATAATGTAGATATTGCTGCTGCCAAAGAGAATAATATTGCTGTATGCCGCGTGCCGGCCTATTCTCCCGAAGCTGTTGCAGAACATGCAGTGGCAATGATATTGACCCTGGATCGTAAAACACATAAAGCATATAACCGTGTTCGTGAACAGAATTTTTCATTGAATGGTTTGCTTGGCTTTAATCTGCATCAAAAAACGATAGGCGTTATCGGTACCGGGAATATCGGCAAAGCTTTTTGCAAGATCATGTTGGGTTTTGGTTGCAGAATACTTGCATTTGATGTTATTGCCAATAAAGACATGGAAGCATTGGGTGTTGAATTTCTTCCTTTACTGGATGTGTTGAAACAATCGGATGTCATTTCATTGCATTGCCCGTTAACCGAGCAAACACACCATATCATCAATGATGAGACTCTGGCTGTAATGAAAAAAGGGGTAATGCTGATCAATACCAGCCGTGGGGGGTTGATCGATACCAAAGCAGTGATCCATGCATTAAAATCAAGGCGGATCGGTTATCTGGGAATCGATGTATATGAACAGGAAGAAAAACTGTTCTTCCGTGACCTGTCAGAAAATATCATTGAGGATGACACCATTCAGCGCTTAATGAGCTTCCCCAACGTGTTGGTAACGGCTCATCAGGCATTTTTTACAGAAGAAGCTTTAAGTCAGATAGCTGAGATCACACTAACCAATATTCAGCAACTGTGTGAACAAAAAATATTAACAAACAAGGCAGCGCAATTAGCGTAATATTTATCTGTAATTCTATAAATTACAGCTGTATTAATCCCTGTATGAAACAATTTGCAATAACATTAACCACGATCATCCTCTTTATTTTTTGCATGAATTCCTGCAAAAAAGAAATGAGCTATGAAACCGGGAACGGTGCAAACGGTAATTCCGGTGGCACTATTACTGACTCATTGGGTAATTGTCAGCTAATTATTGTAAAAGGAACTTATAAGGTTGATACACTGTTTACAGACAGCAATTATTTACTGGTTCAATTGAATATTACCAGCAGAGGCCATTATAAAGTAAGCACAGATTCCAGCAATGGTTTCTGGTTCATCGATTCAGGCTATGCTTTGAATACCGGTTTACAAACAGTAAAAGTGAAGGGTTATGGTAAACCCTTATTACCGATCGTCACCACAAAAACGGTTAGTTACGACAGTAGCTTCTGCCAGATCAATATCGATTGCGGCGCATTACCTATTATAACTAACGATGATTATTTTCCCACTACGATCGGCAGTAATTGGACTTATTATGTAGGCACATCTTTAACCAATAATTTCACTACTACGGTATCTAATCTATACGCCATTATAGGCACAAATGCTTACAGTATTTTTACTACTCCATATCCATCTTATAACGACACATCATTTTATCGAAAGGATGGGAATGGCAATTACTATCAATTTGTTACACTCCTGGATACTTCTACCGGACCGATCGATTATCCTTTTTTGAAGGACTATAAAAATGTGGGTGATTACTGGGAAAGTGATACTGTACGCGGAATATCTTACGGGCAATATGTAACTGTAAAATACGGTTTTACCATAATTGCAAAAAACCAACCTTACACATTTAACGGAATCCCCTATACTAATGTCATTAAAGTAAAAGAAGAGTATTTTGAGAAGTCAATGTTTACTGCTTCTTTTTCAACATCGCTCGATTATGATTATGCATATTATGCAAAAGGTAAAGGCTGGATAGCAACTGAATTCCCGTCAAGCCCAACCTATAATATGACCATTAAGAGTTTGCCTGTAATTAAATAATTAGTTTAATTCTTTGTTGCCTTCATTACTCACATCAACAGATTCTGTTGCTATAGTTACAACTTCAGTTTGTTCCTGATGTTTATGCAAGAATTTATTCTGGAAGACAAGCAAGGCAATAACACCGGTAGAAATAGAAGCATCCGCGATATTAAAAACTGGTTCAAAGAATTCAAAGTATTTTCCGCCAAAATAAGGGATCCAGGAAGGATAATGTGCATCGGTGATGATCGGGAAATACAACATATCTACCACACGTCCGTGCAGGAACTTAGCATAACCACCGGCAGCAGGGAAGAGATGTGCCACATTTCCTCTGAAGAAATCACTGTTTTCAAATATCAATCCGTAAAACATACTGTCCAATAAATTACCGAGTGCACCGGCATAGATCATAGCTGCGCAGATAATAAACCCGGTATGGTATTTTTTTCTGATAAAATCACGGAGCAAAAAACTACCCCAGATCACAGCGACCAGTCTGAACATGGTCAGGAATATTTTACCAAAGCCGCCCCCGAATTTCCATCCCCAGGCCATGCCCTCATTCTCAACAAAATGCAACTTGAACCAATTGCCTATTACCCGATGTTCTTCGCCCGCAAAGAAATTCAATTTGATATAGAATTTCAATGCCTGATCTGCTATGATCACCGCCAAAATAATAAAGACTACATTTCTTGCTTTCACGCTTTGCTGAATTTAGGTTGGCAAATATAAAAGAATTGACGGAGTGAAACAGAATAGGCCATAAACTGAGTCCTAATAGCTTTGTTAAATAATATTGAAGAGCTGTTGATAGAGTGGTTATTTTACATATTTCCCAATACCCGGCATTTTTGCAAACTCTTTTCGTTCTGTCCTTAATATAAATGCAGCGAAAAACAGGAGCAGGGCAATTGCGAAAACAGTTCCTAATAATAGCCCCGGCAGGAAATGAATAAATAAAGTATGGGCTAGAAACAATAGCACAACGACCCCTATATAAGCCAGTAATTTCTTCCATGCATAAGGAATGAGATAATATTTCTGACCGAGTGTATAACTGATCACCATCATAAAACCATAACAAACAAAAGTTGCCCATGCACTTCCATTATAACCAAAAAGTGGTATCCACCAAATGTTCAATACAACAGTGATAGCAGCACCGGCTAATGTAATCCATGCGCCATACATTGTTTTGTTGGTAAGTTTATACCAGATGGTCAGGTTATAATAAATGCCCAGAAACACACTGCCCATCGATAGAATAGGGATGATACTTAACCCTTCGCTATATTCTTTTGCATTGCTTCCGTAAGCAAAATATTTTATCAATGGAAGATTAGTAGCAATAGCCAACCACATAAAACAACAAACAATCACAAAAAATTTCATCACTCTTGCATAGGTTTTTTTTGCATCGTCATCTTTCGATTTATTAAAAAAGAAAGGCTCAGCTCCCATTCTAAAAACCTGAATAAAAATAGTGATCAATATTGCCACTTTATAATTTGCACCAAAAACACCCAATTGATGTTGTGCCTCTTCATGACTTAATTTAACTACTCTGGTATAAACCAATCGGCTCAGCAATTCATTGATCATACCTCCAAAACCAACAATAATTAATGGATAAGAATAGTTCATCACTTTCTTCCACAAATCAATTTCAAATTCAAATTTAAAATCAATGAAATCCTTAAATAATAAGATCAAAGTAATTATGCTTGCGACAATATTGGCAATGATGTAATAACCAATATCGATAGAAGGATTATAAAATTTTAAAAAGATACTATTGGGATCATGTTGTGCGATCTTCGGACAAACACCTAAAAAGTATACCGTTAAAAAAACCGATGTAAGAATATTCAATACTTTAATAAAAGCAAATCGTCTGGGACGTCCTTCCTGCCTTAGTTTGGCGAATGGAATAACTGTAAGTGTATCGAAAAAAAGTATCCACGCCATCCATCTTACATAATCAGCATGTTCTTGCATGTCAATTAATTTAGCAACTTGAGGCGATTGCCAAATTAATATTCCTGTAAACAAAATGGTGCTCACGATAATTGAACTCATGAACAAATTGTACAAATGTTTTTTATTGGTTGTTTGTGCAAACCTGAAATAACTTGTTTCTAATCCGTAAGTAAAAACAATATTTAAAAATGGAATTACCGCATAGATCTGCGTGATAGCTGCTGTAGATGATGGTTTATATAACCAAAACAAAAAAATATTTGTGGCATAACCTAAAAACCTGCTTGTAATGGTAGGCACGCCATACCACAATGTTTGTCCTGCTAATTTCTTTATTCCGCTCAATTAAATATGAATTATAAATGCTAAAGTAAACATTAATGGTTATGAATGATAGATATGCATAATTAGTAATCTCCCGGTTTTATTTTCCTTCTGAAAGATTTATTAAAAGATTCTTTCTTCTTAGATTCCAGTCGCTTTTCTTTGGATGCTTTACTGGCTTTTGTGGCGATCCTTGCTTTCTTTTTAACGAGTGCCTGCTGGATCAATTCATTCATTTTACCGATCACCAATTCCTTATTGCCTAATTGTGTTCTTTCAACCTGAGATCTCACAAGCATTTCATGATGCTTATTGATCCTGTTGGCTATTTTTTGAAAGAGGATCAGCTTTTGCTCCTCACTCACCAACTGCGATGCAGCAATATTCCATCTCCCTTCCACCATGGTCTCTACCTTGTTCACATTTTGTCCGCCTGCACCGCTGCTTCTTGCTGTGCGGAACTCAATTTCCGATACAATATCTATCTTCATTGCCGTAAAGTTAATTGTTAAACTGTTAAGGAAAAATGAGAGTCGTAATTCAACGCGTTAGCGAAGCCTCAGTGAAAGTTGATGAAAATATCACAGGGCAAATCAATCAGGGCTTGCTGGTATTTGTAGGAATTGAAGATGCTGATACTTCTGAAGATATTGAATGGCTGAGTAACAAGATCATCAATCTCCGCATTTTTAATGACGAATTGGGTGTAATGAATAAAAGCGTTCTGGAAATTGATGGGTCTGTTTTACTGATCAGCCAGTTTACTTTACACGCATCTATCAAGAAAGGCAACCGACCTTCTTATATCAAAGCAAGTAAGCCTGACTTTGCCATTCCGATGTATGAGAAAATGATCTTGCAATTAGAAAAAGATCTAGGCAAAAAGATACAAACAGGTGTTTTTGGTGCAGATATGAAAGTGAATTTATTGAACGACGGACCTGTGACTATTATAATGGATTCAAAAAATAAAGAATAGATTTATTA
>CAIKTE010000081.1 GCA_903830285.1 uncultured Chitinophagaceae bacterium
AAAACCAAACTGTTCATAATTGCCTTGAATTTATCATCACCATTTTCCCTGACCCATTCCTTTTTCATGTTGAAAAATTCTTCTATAAGCTCCTGATTATTAATAAATTTATCAAAAGCCACCTTCCTTTCAGATGTTTCAAAACTAAACCAATCATCTGGTCCATTCTCTTTCTGTCTTTTAAGTGGTGATTGAAATTCATATTCGTACTTTTTTCTGAGATATCCTAAAAGGAGACCGATAATCCAGGCTCCCATCGCATGATTTTCGATTTCCTTGCTTACTGGAAAAACATCAAAATTCATCCTATCCATCAGCTTCTGTAAGCGCTGGTTTGCATGATGGTTTAATCTTATTCCTTCTTCTTTGGATAAATTGTTAAGATAATCGTTTTGATAATCTTTCATATTAAACACAGTAAATGCGGGGCTTGAATAAGCCACCTGCAAAATGATAATTCTCGATGGGTCACCCGTTGTTGTATATGTTACATTATTATCTAATAATCTCATGCCAACATTAAGGTCTTTTAGTGTAGGATTGTTTAGCATGCAACTTGCGTCATTTAAATTATTATTTAGCCCGATTACTGTCGTCACATCCAGGGCAATTAATTTACCCATATCAACCTTCCAAAGAGGGACTGATATGCTCAGTGCTTTTGATAAAATAGCATTGATTTCTTCAGGAGGAAACTCGTGAAAGAGAATATCATCAACAACCCTTTCAGACCATTTTTTGGATTCACTTTCATTTAAACAAAATTCACACATTACTTCCTTTATTTCTTCAGACTTGAGTTCAGTCCACTTTTCAATTCCCAGACTTTTGTTCGATAATGCATGCATAAATTCATTTATTCCAGAAAAGGTTAAATCCTCTATAACTTTGGAACATAGTTTTTCATGAAGACTTAATGTAAAAGGTAAGGATGAGTGGGTGGATAAAGTCTTATTAATTTCATCGTCTAAATTTGTTAAAATTTTTGACAGAGTCTCTGCACTAAGCGATTTGAATTTCATCTTCCTCGCTTCAATCTCACTTATTAACGAACTGAAAAACAAATGACCAGCATCTCTTTTAGTTTTCTCCTTAAAATACTCAGCTTCTTTCCGGCTAAGATTATTATAATTCTCGAATTCAAGCTCCAAAGCTTTGTCTACGTTGTGTATGAAAGGGATATTCGTTTTTTTCTCTACATTCTGGATCTGAGCCTTAACTGATTCCTGTTGAGCTTTTATGCCTGATATTTTATCCTCAAACCCTTTGCCTTCATTCTTCATCAGTTCTTGGAAAACCTGAAACCTTTTGATCAGTTTGGATAAAAACTCAATGGCAGTGCCGATTGCATTTTCATTATGAAGAATTTCATCAACGAGATAAGAATTAATGGCTTCTCTGGCCTGTGTCAGTATCGGGCCAAAGTTATTTTCTGTGATTTTTTTTGCTTGATCTTGATAGGCCATTAGGAAATGGGCAGAATTGCTCTGTATTTCTGCGAGTTTACCCTTCCCTATCTTTTCTACAGGCGCAATGCCTCCACTATAAACCTTTGGCAATATTCTGTTTACAACCTGGCCTGATTCGTTAATTTCATTCAAATTCCATTCATTGAGCCTGGCTTCAATATTGGAAGCACTTGTAATATCCGAATTTGATTTCATCAGCTGCTCAATAATCTTTTTCGCATGAACTAAAGCTGATAAATTCTGAACGATTTTACCATTATAAACAATTTCACAAAGTCCAAGTCCATTGTACCGGCGAATTTTTTTATCAATTGGAAAAACGTTTTCAGATCCACCTCGTTGTTCCCACAAAGCTCCATAAGCTCTATCATCACCAGCGATAGAAAGTTGAAATATTCCTGATGCAATGAATTGACAAATCTCGTCAGGTTCATTCAAAAAAAGAGTATCACTTTTATTATTAATGAGAAATATTCTATTAAACGGGTAAGGGTTAACATTATCTATTATTGTCTCACGACCACCCGGGTATTTTAACCTGACATCTTCAGGACTGAATGGGATCACAACAGTATTTTCAAATGGACGGTCCATTAAAAATTCAAGCTCTTTCATCGCTGCATAAGAATTTGATTTGACCTGGGCTACATTCGAACGCTTAAGAAAAACATCTGGTAACAAAATAAAAGCACGCAAAGACAGATATGGTTCCTTCAACATTAGTTCTTGCTTTAGAAGATATGCAAAGTCCAGAAACATCCCACTGCCTGATACACCAGCAGTAGAAAAAACCAAGTAAATTTGGAGTGAATTCTTAGAGGAGACGAAATTATCATCATCCTGTGCTTTCCAGCTTGTGACACGATCGAATGCAGCATTTATTGCTTCCTTAATTTTTTCATAATTTCTTATAAAGGGAATTCTGCCAAAGACCCTGGTATTGGAAGGAGATTGATTTAGCACAATATTTTTATAAAAAGATAAATTCTCCAAAGGAAATTCTTCTTGAACAATGGGGTCCCCCATAATATATTTATATACGTTTTCAACTGTCAAGTGAAAAAACTCAAGATCGTCTATTAATTCAATCCTTACTCCATTTTCATCAACTATGAATTTATCTTTATCTGAAGTGTCAAAAGCCATGAAATTGACTACAGATGGTGTTTTCCCATATGTGCTTAAAAACCTCGCCTTCACATGAAGGACAGCTTGA
>CAIKTE010000082.1 GCA_903830285.1 uncultured Chitinophagaceae bacterium
ATTGACTATTGACTATTGACTATTGACTATTATCCTAACTCAACACATCCTTTTTCTTGAACACATACAAGGAAGCGCCAACAAAAAATACGATATGAGCCAGGAGTATAAAAGTTGAATTGAGTAATCTGTCCGGCCGCTGAATCGTACCGCGTATCGTTTCATTACCCGCATTCACTTTCACATCAAAAAATTCTTTCCATGCTACCATATGTGTTGTAAACAAATATGGCTTAATGGTATTGAAGATAGGGATGCTCATGGTACTCAGAATCGTAAAGAAAACAATGATACTCATGGTTGCAACGATAGGTCCGATAGAGTTCTCTGCAAACTGCGATAGGAAGAATCCCAATGCAGCAACGGTAGTCATGGCCAATGCAGCAAAACAGAATGCACCAATATACCTCCAGAAAATATCAGCATTCTCTATCTGCACGGCATAATTGTTCTTTAATATGAACATATCATCCGTTCCAAAGATCCACATACTTAGAAACAAGGCAAGGATGGCCAGCCATATTAATAAGAGAATAGTATAAATTGTAGCAGCAAAGAATTTAGCCAGTATAAACTGTGTTCTGCTGATAGGTTTGGTAAGCAATAAACGCAGTGTACCCATATTAGCTTCACCACTGATCATATCAGCTGCGATCAATGCGATCAATAAAGGAACATGTACCAATAATAATTGCAGCAATACATAACAAACAAAATAACCGTTGATGATCTTACCGTCGATCTGTAAAGTATTACTGAGATCAGCCATTACAAATGCTGCATATTCTTTACCATCCACTTTTAATCCCAGTTGTACAATGGTGATCAAAGCAGTGATGGCCACGAACGCAATATAAGTTCTTGGCCTTCTGAATATTTTATACAGTTCAATTTGTAAAAGTGTCCACATGTTGATTACCTGATGTTACTTGTAAAAAATAATCTTCTAAACTATGTCTTGGTTGTAAGGATAACACTTCAATGTTCATATTCACCAGATCGCGGTGTAATTGCGGTATTAATTTTCTGTCCAATTTCAGTAATAATGCATGCTCTCTTTTAGGTTGCAGATTTTGCTGCCAACTGCTTTCTTGTAATTGCTGTAATGAGAAGACATTATCAACTGTTGTCAGTTCAACTATAGTTTGTGCAGGATCAAATAATTCAGCCGATTCACCTTCAATGATCTTCCTTCCTTTATCAATGATCAACACTTTTGTTGCTACCTGTTCTATTTCGCTTAAGAGATGTGATGATACCACGATCGTTTTTTTCATTTCCCTGCTCAAATGCAGGATCAAATTCCTGATATCTGCAATACCCTGCGGATCCAATCCGTTTGTAGGCTCATCAAGAATAATTAATTTGGGATCATGCACCAACGCAATGGCAATGCCCAGCCTTTGTTTCATACCCTGAGAATAAGTCTGTACTTTATCTTTTGCTCGTGCTGCCAACCCTACCATATCCAGTTGCTGCATTAATTTTTGTTCGGTCTCTTTAACGCCACTTAGTCTGGCAAATAGTTTTAGGTTATCGTAAGCAGATAAGTATTTATAGACATCCGGCTTTTCAATAACTGCGCCTACCTGTTGCAGTATTTCCCTGCGATGCGAATGCAAGGGCATTCCGAATAATTCAATACCCCCTTTTGTTGGTGTAATTAAAGTAAGCAGCATTCTGATCGTAGTGCTTTTACCTGCACCATTCTGTCCGAGGAATCCATACACATCACCTTCCTTCACAGAAAATGAAAGGTCATCCACTGCAGTAATATTCTTGAATTGTTTGGTTAATCCTGTAACCCCGATCACTTGTTGTATCATAGTAACAGCAACAAATGTAGGGTAAGGTTTTGAATGGGCCGTTAATCCAAAGAATTTATAAGAAAGCTCCTTTTACATAAAACAAAACCGGAGGCGAGCCCCCGGTTTATCTTAACACTTAACATGAGAAATGTACCCGACTATAGAAATTTAGTTTACTGTTTTTGCTCTTGAATAAACAAAGCCGTAATCATAATTTATTATTGTTGTTTGTCCACCTTTTACAGTTGTAACAGTTTGACTTGCTGAACCATAAGAAGCTCCAACAGGAGTTGGCCTTACACCAGCTAAGTTTTGTATAGCAAATCTATTGCTGGCTGTATATAAATTTGAATGTGCAAATGTGCCTGATGAGCCTGCAATAACATTGTTTGAATTATCATGGTTTAAACTAATACTCTGCACTTTACCCCCAGATAAATATGCTTTAATATTTGGTGCCGTAGTAATAAAGCTAATAGGTGAAAGGTTTACCATTGTTACCGGTAATGTATCATTAGTATTTATTGAAGGTGACCAATTATGTCTGATGCTATACCAATAGCTCGGATCATTGAGAACATAAGTATTGTTTGCATTATTATTAAATTGGTAACTACCCCCATATCCTACACTCAAATAAATGCCAATAGAATCATTTCCGGATGCTGCTTTGTTGAATAAATTTAGTCCGTTCAAAAGAGGATCATTGCCAGCTGCTTTAAATCCGATATACAAATTGCTACCCAGCAAACTATCCGCAGGCAAGCTAAAATAATAACCATAAACAGTTGGAGGTGTAGTAAAAGAGCCTGCATTTAGCTGTAATACTGAAGGAACAGAATCCAATCTGGGCAGTACTTTATACGTGTTTTCACCGTTGTAATAATTCACAAACATTTTCTGAACTGCATTGATTTGATTAGCAATAACCACTGTATATGAACTTGCATCAGGCAGTTTAATACTGTAATTACCGTTTACATCAGACACTGTTGCAAACTGAAATGTTTGAGCAATATTCGATGTTTGATTCAATGCAATAGATGTACTGTAAGTGATCAATTGCCCGCTAACGCCTTCTAATGCGTCGCCATTAGTATAATCAAGATCAGCTGTAACTGAACCCGTAACTGTATTTTGCGCATTACCGTTATTCCATAATTTAGGAACAGTACCACCATCGATCGTGCTGCGTTTAATTAAAGTTGTAGCATAATTGGTTTTGCTGATATAAAAGTTAGCATTAGGATCAACGATCAATCCTGTAAACTGCGCTGTACCATTTGCATCGGTTGTTGCAGTTACAATAGAAGGGCTGTTATAAGGCAGAACGCTTACAGTTGCTCCGCTAACCGGTGTCGCTGTTACATAATCAACCACCTGAATGCTGTAATTTTTCTTTAAAGAAGCACCATACGTTGAATTGTTCAAGCTATCATAGAATTTACTGGAAGCAAAACTGTACACATTATTTATACTATCCTGGTATTTATAGGCAGCTATAGAATTTTGATATTGCTGCATTAAATAAGCCAGATTTTGCTGGGCCTGTAAAATAGCCAGAGAAGTAGCACCTGAATTAACTAATACTTGTATTGCAATTTTTGCGCTGTCGCTGCTTCTTGATGCGGCAGCATTGATCTGTGCGATCTGTATTTGATAAGAATACATTTGTTGCAGTAAAGTACTTTGTGCAGCAATGGCATCCTTTTCTGTAAATGGATCTTTTTTACATGCTGTAAATCCTACCGCGATCAGCAATACTGCTAATATGAATTTTGAAGTTTTTGTGTGTAACATAATTGTTGGTTTTTACTTAATAATGTTGTTTTGAATTGTTTGTTTTTTTGATTTTTTGCCGAATGCAGGAATGGAATATCCTATTCCCACTCTGAAAGAATTGGTCCTTAGATTTCCCTGAACACCGGGGATACCGAGATAAGAATAATCGAACAATACCGGGCTGGTACCATTCACAAAACGGAAATCAAGAATGAACTCCTGATGTTTCTTTACAGGAAGACCTATCTGTATTCCGCTGGTTACACTCCACCAATAGGGTTCAAACATGTCTACATATTGTTTGCCCGAAATGGTTCCTATCACACCACGCGAATCAGTAATAGGAGGTAAAAAATTACCCGTCTTTTCATAACTCTCCCATTCGCTCATAGTGATATTAAGTGTAGGTGCCACATAAACTTTAACAGACCACGAACCTTTTACAACAAAAGAATATGCAGCACCAACACTTGACTCCAAGCTGTGTATGATGTAACTGCTTTGTTTCACATTTTGAAAAGTGATGGTTGCCGGAAATCCCAACCATGTGTCGTCTTTAAAGCTTGTGAGTGTACCTCCTGCTCCAACATAACCCGTTTCAGCAAACAAACCGAAATGTTTGGATGTTGCATAGTCTAAGCGAAGATGTCCGCTTAACCCAACATTGATTCCTCTATGCGGTTGTTCGTCTGTGAAGTAATTGAATGCAGTGCCCGCAGTTGCCTGTAAACGCCATCGCGGAACAGGTTTCGTTTTTTGAGCTATGCTGTACCCTTGCAGGCAAATGAGCAGCAGCAGCAGCTTTAGTTTTAGGAAATGTTTCATGGTCTGTATATTTGGTTTATGAATACGATTGAATAACTGCCTGCATATTTTATGCATGCAGCAATTGCGCTTGTTTATTCTGTTCTTTTACGATTTTGGTTTTCAGCATTCAGGGGGGAGAAAAATGCTAGACCGACTATTTATTCTCTATCACAAAACTTGCTATTATAAGATCTTGCATCAAGGGTAGTTTACCCGATTTATCATGGGACTTTTCCCATGTGCTCTCCATGATCATTTTAATGAAGCAATTAATTTTACAGCCTTACTCTTCTACACTACTTCTTAATAAAACTGCTTCCGTTCTGTTTCTTGCGCCCAGTTTCAAATAAATATTTTTGTTATGCTTTTTAGTTGTTTCCAAAGAGATCTGTAATGCTTCACTAATTTCCCTGTCAAGCAATCCCTTGCATAACAGCTCATAGACTTCCTTTTCCCTTGCCGACAATTTTTGCATTGCAGCCATAGATTAATGTTTAAAAGAATGATCGGGGGAAAAGTCTTTGATCTTTCAGGATAGCGGATCACTTGATTGGGGTAACACGAAAGTATAGTGCATGATAAATATTCGCAATACCTCTTTGGTATACCTATGCTCTTTCTGCATATAATATATAATGCACAGCTTCGATCCTGTTGCGCACTTTTGCTTTTCTGTAAATATTCTTAGTATGTTTCTTTACGGTATGAATGGTGATACCCAATGTGCCGGCAATTTCTTTATTCAACTTTCCCTTCAATAACTCATGAATGATATCTTTTTCCCTTTCTGTAAAAAAAGCCTGAGTATACTTATCAATATTTATTTCGGTGGTCGAATAC
Source organism: uncultured Chitinophagaceae bacterium (assembly GCA_903830285.1). Taxonomy (GTDB): domain Bacteria; phylum Bacteroidota; class Bacteroidia; order Chitinophagales; family Chitinophagaceae; genus CAIQDX01. The sequence continues at coordinate 5,238 of CAIKTE010000082.1, forward strand.
ATTATACTACTGTTTATTTTAATATTGTTTGATCGCAGTACTAATTCCGGTCCTATATGCTCGCCATTCTGTTTATCCGTGTTGCTTCACAAAAGTTGAGATTGGTTAATTTGAATACAAGGGTGTATTCACGGATTAAGTATGGGAAATTTCCCGTATACAATAAGAATGCAATATTTGTATACCTATTATTATAAAATGGGTAAGCAACCGAAACGCAGAATCACTATTGCATAATGTAGTTAATGTCAAGATGGCGCATAAGCCTTATATAACCCTTATATAAGCCTTATATAACCCTTATATGATTCTTATATAATTGGGGCTGTTTTTTGCTTTGTAACTGGTTTTTTTGACAACTTGTCTTGTACCCACAACATCTTTTCCGGGGCATTTGACCTAAGCCTTATTTGTTTTTTCGGAATTTGGATTTCTTTGGCCTGCATCGGGTCTTGCTCGGCATAAGACTATTAACTAATGGGCTTGACCCGTAGAAGAGAGGGAACTGTACTGTGTAAATCCATAAGAAGGTGAGACCAAAAAACTGATAAAGGCATAATTACGGGAAATTTCCCGTGAACTAAATGGGGAAAACACGGGTTGCAAGTGGAAAATATAATTGCAATATTGTTACTGTAAATAAAAACCTAATCTTAAAATTATTAGTTATGAAATCTTTACACTGGATATTAACTTTTGTATTAGCTGGGACAACTGCATTTTTTAGTTGGAATTATTTTGCAATTAAACATGATGCAGATAAATGGAAAAACATAGTATCGCTAGCTGAAAAATTCGAAGGACAAAAATTAGATAAGATCGCAGCAGAATATGCATCTTATACTAAAGATAGCATTAAGAGTAAGATTTTAAGCGGTGGAAAACCTTTTTCTGATATAGAATGGGCAAAAGAATATCATGCGAATTTTAGAAAACTATGTCCTCCAAATCCTCCATCAATTTTGATAGACTCTCCATTGCAGAATTGCCTGTCAAAGCAAGTATGGTTTGAGAAAGAAATGATATGTAATATGGTAAAATTTATTTTCGATGACTCAACCAGAGATGGGATTCGTATTTATTTTAGTAAATATTCAAAATTTGATATAAACAATCCTGATCCACAAAGAGACGATGCAATAACAATGCAGAGTGGAATTGTAGCTCATACGAATGATAATCGCCATGCTTTAATATTTGCAGTAACTAGAGATTCATTAGGAAAACATGTAGATGCGTTCCATCAACATTCAAAGCAAGATCCAAAGTTTACAGTTGGAACAGATCCATGGGATGGATTATATAATTATACAGATTTGTGTCCACCAAGCCTTAATTGCTATTACGGAATCATTTCACCTAATAACTAATGATAGAATTCGAAAAAACAATAGAGCTATTTGTTCTGATAATTGGCCTGATTGTATGGAAGACAGTCAGGCCAAAATATCTGCATTCAATTATTATTTTAATTGGAATAACGGTTCTACATGAAATGGTGATAGTGCCTATTTCAAAAAGCACTCATTTATTTAAAAGAAATATCAGCTACAATATTTTCTCTTTGATTGATATAGCTTTCTGGTATTTTATTTTTTATAAGATCAACTCTGTAAATCGGATCAGTAAATGGTTCTTTCTGATTGCTGCACTTATATTTTTATTTAACCTCTTTGATATTTGTTTTATTTCGGGCTGGAAACAATTTCACACAATGTCATTTAAAGCTTATAATATATTTATGGTTTTATTAAGTGCCTATTATTTTTATTCAATACTGCAAAAAGAATATCATTCTATATTTAGTGATCCGCTTTTCTGGATTTGCTCGGCTGTCTTTTTGTATCACGCTTTATTGTTTATAAACCTGAGTACAATTGCGTATAATAATTATTGGAATTTAAAGAATTCTCATGAAGTTTTTAATATATTACAAACAATTGGCGTCACCACTTATTATCTATTGCTATGCATAGCTTTCTTAGTTGGCTATTACAATCACAAACAACAGATACGGGCAGCTTCTTACCGGGATTTGTTGAAGTAGGAGGCTTATTGGTTATCCTTATCGCAGTCATCTTTGTATTCTTTTTTGTGTATTCGCGCCAAAAACAAAATAAAATGTATTTAAAGCAAATGAATATGGAAAAGGATTTTCAAGACCAACTCCAGAAATCTCAAATAGAAACCCAAGAAGAAACCTTTGCCATCCTCGGCAAAGAACTGCACGATAATGTGGGTCAGCTTTTAAACAGTGCTAAACTTTTAATTGGTGTTACACAACGAAAATTAACTGATGCTCCTGATACACTTGCCATTGCAGATGAAACCCTCGGCACAGCCATCAATGAACTGCGTTCTTTATCCAAATCCTTAAATAAAGAATGGCTGCAGCAATTTAATTTTATTGATAATCTGCAAACAGAAATTAAACGCATCAATGCTGCAGAGCGCTTACAGATCAAATTATCTTACGCTGCACAACTGCCTTTAAAAAGCGATGAGCAGATCATCCTTTTCCGCATTGTACAGGAAGCATTGCAGAATGCTATTAAACATGCACAGGCTTCACGTATCAATATTAAAATAACAGAAGAACTGAATTTACTTTCTGTTGTGATAGAGGATGATGGCAAAGGTTTTGCAGGAAATGAAAAACAGCAATCGGGTGTTGGACTGATCAATATGCAGCACCGAAGCAAATTACTGGGCGGCAGTATTCAATGGAACTCATCCCCGAACGGAACTGTTATCACCATTCAATTACCGGTTAAACCAATAGAACATGATTAATATCGGCATTGCAGATGATCATCAGTTATTTGTAAAATCACTCAGCCTGATGCTCGAGAGTTTTACCAACTATTCAGTTGTGGTGGAAGCACTGAACGGCAAAGACCTGCAGGAGAAAATGAAGCAAAAGATCACAGTGCCTGATATCATGCTGATAGACGTAAACATGCCGCAAATGAATGGTTATGAAACGGCTAAATGGCTGAATGAAAATTATCCGCAAATAAAACTGGTGGCTTTATCGATGAATGATGATGACCATACCATCATTGATATGATCAAAGCCGGCTGCTGTGCCTATCTGATGAAAGACACACACCCTAATGAATTGGAAAAAGCCCTGACTGAAATCAATGAAAAGGGATATTATAACGGTGATGCCAGCAATATCAATTACAGAAGATTAATGAAGAGGGAGCAGGAAAAGGAATTACTGAATATCAGCGAGCGGGAGAAGAATTTTCTGCAGCTTGCCTGCAGCGACAAGACCTATAAACAAATAGCTTCCGAAATGAATTTATCCGAAAGGACCATTGATGGTTACCGAGAAGTATTATTTCAGAAATTAAAAGTACAAAGCAGGGTGGGACTTTGTTTGGAAGCCATCAGGAAACAGATCGTTTCTTTATGATCAGCCACGAATGCACGAATAATATTTTCGAATATTCGTGCATTCGTG
>CAIKTE010000083.1 GCA_903830285.1 uncultured Chitinophagaceae bacterium
CGAATGGGAAAGCACGAAAATAAGGGGTATGTTATTGAAAAGAAATCCCAATACCATTATCAATGGTCGTTTACGAGGCTATGGTGATTATGATACACCAGAACAAAATTTTCCTGTATCAAGACCTGAATTCAACTGGTGGGAATTATGCATGACAATTAATGACAGTTGGGGTTTTCAACCTAAAGACCAGCAGTGGAAAACTCCTTATGAAGTGATCAGTATTTTTGTAGATGCAGTTTCGAACGGAGGTAATTTGTTACTGGATATCGGGCCTATGGCTGACGGGACCATCCCTCCGCAACAAATAAATATTTTAAAAGAATTAGGAAAATGGAATAAAAAACATGGAGAAGCCATATTCGGAACTTTAGGTGGAATTGAACAAGGACATTTTTATGGTCCTACTACTCTATCGAAAGACTCCTCTACTTTGTATTTGTTCTTGCAGGGAAAAACAAGCGGGCAAATCATGATCAAAGGATTGGACAATCAGATCAACAGTATTGAAGTCGTGGGTAATGGCACTAAACTGCAGCACAAGATCGTAGGTAAGATCTCCTGGAGTAAAATTCCGGGGCTTGTGTATATTGATGTTCCATCCAATGTATTAGATGAATATATCACTGTTTTAAAAGTAAAATTGGATAAACCCATTCATCTATATAAAGGCAAAGGCGGATTGTAGGGCTTTAATTTGAAATAGTATTGACATGAAAAAATATTCTTTATTGTTTGCGCTGACCGTTTTGGTATCCTCAATAGCATTGTCACAGCCCAAGCCTAACATAATTTATATTTATGCAGATGATATGGGTTATGGAGAATTGGGATGCTATGGTCAGCAAAAAATAAAAACACCGCATCTTGATCAGTTAGCAAAAGAAGGTATTCGTTTCACGCAACATTATGCAGGAGCTCCTGTTTGTGCACCATCTCGCTGCATGCTGCTAACCGGAGAACATTCTGGTCATGCTTATATTCACGGCAATTATGAATTGGGTGGATTTCCTGATGCGCTGGAAGGCGGACAAATGCCATTGCCTGAACATAGTTTTACGATCGCTAACCTCATGAAACAAGCAGGCTATGTTACGGCGGCAATAGGCAAATGGGGATTGGGATCTGTTAATACTACAGGGCACCCTAATCAACAGGGTTTTGATTATTTCTATGGCTACCTTGACCAAAAGCAGGCACATAATTATTACCCCACCCATCTTTGGGAAAATGAACATTGGGATTCATTAAACAATCACTTTATCAATGTTCATCGTCCGCTCGATTCTCTCAAAGCAAAAGATGCAGATTTTGATTATTATAAAGGGAAGGATTATGCACCTGAAAAGATGACCACAAAAGCATTGGCATTTATTGAAAAGAATAAGAACAAACCATTCTTCTTGTATTTGCCATATACTATTCCGCATGTTTCTTTACAGGCACCTGAAGAATATATTAAACAATATATCGGAAAGTTTGATGAGCACCCTTATTATGGTCAGAATGGTTATGCAGCTTCTAAATATCCTTTATCTACTTATGCGGCAATGATCACTTATTTAGATGATCAGGTTGGGATCATCTTAGATAAAATAAAGAAACTCGGATTAGACGATAATACTCTTATCTTTTTTTCAAGCGATAATGGTGCAACTTTTACCGGAGGAGTAGATCGTTTTTTCTTTAACAGCAATGCTGGATTGCGTGGTGCAAAAATGGACCTCTTCGAAGGCGGTATGCGTGAGCCATTTATTGCAAGATGGCCCGGCAAAATAAAAGCAGGATCTGTCAGTGATCTTATCTCTGCACAATATGATATGATGCCAACATTTGCAGAAATAACCCAACAAAAAATAAAGGGTACG
>CAIKTE010000084.1 GCA_903830285.1 uncultured Chitinophagaceae bacterium
TTATTGCTATCTCAAGAATATGGATGACGTTTTGGTTGCATATCATTGGATGTCCGGTTACTGTAAAAGGAAAAGAATATTTTAAAAAGGATATTGCATATATCGTTACTTATAATCACAATGCATTATTAGATGTTCCTATATCTGCTCCATGCATTCCTGCTGGTAATAAAACTATTGCCAAATCTTCCTTTACAAAGATCCCTTTATTTGGATGGTTTTACAGGAAAGGATCTGTAATAGTTGACAGAAACAGTGATGCCAGCAGGCGTAAAAGTTTTGATGAAATGAAATCAGTGCTGAAACAAGGTATTCATATGTGCATCTATCCCGAAGGAACCCGTAACAGAAGCAAGGATCCTTTAAAAAAGTTTCATGCGGGAGCATTTAAATTAGCAGTGGATACAAAAACAGCTTTAATGCCGGCTGTTATTTTCAATACCAGAAAAGCAATGCCCATTCATAAGAAATTCTATTTATGGCCCTACAAGTTGCGCCTTGATTTTCTTCCACCAGTCGATGCAACAAATATTTCGGCTGATGAATTGAAAGATAAAGTGTTCAAGATCATGTGGGATCATTACGAAGCTAATCAATAGTTACTATAGCTTCTGTTTCTGTTGATCTTCATATCGCGTAATATGCCCGATTTAGGATTCAAAGTAATACTGAAAGAACGGTACATACCGATTGGACTTACATTTATTGCCAATTGCCAGCAATGCATTTCACGGGTGATAAACATACTGAACTGTGTTAATTTACCCGAATTGAAATCAAAATAACCATTGCCCCCCATTTTCCATTTTTCTGTTAAACTAAAATCACCACCGCCGCTTAAAGTTGAATAAATCTGTGTTGCATAGGTATATCCTCCACCTGTAGTTTTCGCTTGTAATTGTTGCGAAAAATTAAGCGAGTAAGAAACATTGATCGACCAGGGAATATTAAAATCCGTGAACTCAGCCGGATTGGCTCTTGCAAATTGTAATTGCCTTTGTTGTTCATCAGGAGTCATAAATGGATCAACAGGGATCCTGTCTTTATCAGCTTTTGGATCTTTGGGTTTACTTTTAAAAGAGGTAGAAATGGCAACATTTCCATTGGTTATTCTGCCCAGTTTTCCACTCTTCAACATCAATTCATTTTTCCTGAAACCAAAAGTATCAACTGCATAAGGATCTAAAGTGGCACTTGCTGAGATATTTACTTTTTCGAATAAAGTACTTCTAGCATAAAAACTAAAGGGTGATAAAGCAAATCTATCTGCCATTAAATTATAGGATGAATTGAAACCAAAACCATCGATCAGTTTAACTTTCTTAGTAGCTTTTGCTGAAGTATCAGTTTTATCCTTCACTTTCATCTCTAATAAATTATCGATACCAAAACTCATCCCCCCAAATGCTCCTTCTGAAAAAGCACCGGGTATCACACCGTCAAATTGAGAGAATCTCAAATAATGCCCGGATGTATCCACTTTTGTTGAATAAAAATATTTACCTGCCAGATCGGGCTTATAGTTTATACTGAATGTAGGTCTTACTTCGTGTCTTATTTTTGCATTCTTTAATTTATAGGTTCCGAATATTCTGGTACTCGCGCTTAAGCCAAAAGACATCTGAGACGAAGTATATAAACCTTTTGATACCAATGTATCTACTTTAGAATTGGCACTATCCCAACTTCTGATGATCTTTTGTCCATACCAATGATTTTCAAAAGAAACAGATGGGGAGATCGTAATTGCACCAATTTGTGGCAATGTTAATGAAATAGGAATAGAATGTGTTGCACCCCATTGCAGGGTATCCATTAATCTTTTAAAAGACACACCTGCTGTATCATAATAAGAGATCATATTCTGAATATTTCCGGTATAACCTATCCCGATATTTTCATACCATTTAGGGGTTCCTACTTTTTCTAATTTTTGAAAAGGATATTTGGTAACAACATTTAAACTGGCAGTTGGAAAATTAAGGTTCACCAATCTTGTTACACTGTTTTGATTGGCATTCAGATTCATGGAAAAATTTGCTTTGCCTCTGAAATCCTTTGTATAACTGATAGATGAGTTTAATTGGTTCATATAATTCTGGGTAGGATTATTGACCAGTGACTGATTATACTTTGAACTTCCGAAATTTACACTGGCATTAAAAGTACTACCCGGCCTTGCTCTGTTATCCCTATTATGACTCCAGTTGATCATATACGACTTTGTGCTTGTAAATTCATCTGCACTGGTTCCTGTTCTGTTCAATATTTTGGTATTCTGTAAAGTCACATTCAAACTTCCCGTGTACTTGTACCGTTTAAAATATTTAGGGCTCACATTCAAACTCCAGCCCCCATAAGTATAAATATTGCTTCTGATGGTAACATCCAGATTATCGTTTACTACTTTATAAAAACCCAAACCTTCCAGGCCAAAACCAAAATCTTCGCTGGCAATAAAAGTGGGTGTTAAAATACCTGAATGCCTTCCTCTTACCAAAGGAAAAATGCCAAAAGGGATGCCAATGGGTACAGGAACACCTTCAAATTCAGGTGATGTTGGTCCGCTGATCGCCAATTTATTATTAATGATCTTTACCTTTCTGGTTCTAAAAGCAAAATGCGGTGTATCCAGATTACAGGTGGTGAAAATGGCACCATAACCATAAAACACGTCTTTATCTACTTTCTTTAATACTTTGGCATTGACAAAAAATTCGTCCTGCTGATAATACGTGTTTTGCGTTAACCCCTTCATGGTCTTCATGCTGAACAAAATGGAATCACTGATCGATTTCATTTCACCCTGTTTCATTGTAGGCTTACTATCCGGATTATTGCTCGTATCCAGTGTGCCATAAGCTTTTATCAATTGTGTTTGCTGGTCGTATTTAATTACAGCAGCATCCAGGGTCATATCCGTATACTTCACATTCGATTTTCCGTATAAGATGAATTCCTTGGTTGGAATGATGAGTACTCCTGAATCTTTGGCTACATAATTAACAGGAGCATCCAGTGAGTCTTTTGAAATATTCAAAGTATCCACTTTACTGACAGATACACTATCTGTTTTTTTTGATACCGTATCTTGACTGTCATTGACTGAAACGGGAGCAGGAGCTTTTGCTTTAAGCTTTTTGGATGAACTTTTAGAAGAAGGAACCGTATCTAAAAAAACTGTTAATGATGGGTGAACTGCATTACTTATGTCCTTCCTTGCCCTTACTTGCACAGAAATAAGCAGCAAACAGCTGTATACTATAATACCTGCAAAGGTTTTTACGTTAATTTTACCGGAATGGATCATATTACTATGCACAAAAATAGGTGCTAAGTAGTAAATAGTATTTAATAGTATAACCCTTTAACGAATTGATATGATGTTTCGAAACCTTTGGACGATAATATTTTTAATTTTTATAACATTTTTTCTTTATTCTTTTACCGATAAGGACGGAAGAACCGTACAGCAGAAACAACCCCTGAAAAGAATTGTGATCGATGCCGGGCATGGCGGCCCCAGCTATTTATCAGGTAAATTTTATGGTGGCAGAGGGCCTCATGTTGAAGAAAAAGATATTACGCTCGCTGTTGCTTTGAAATTAGAAAAGGAAATCAACCTTGAAATGCCGGATATTGAAGTGGTGATGACCAGGACTTCCGATATTTTCGACAGCCCCATTGTAAAAGCCAATAAAGCCAATGAAGCACATGGCGATCTGTTTATTTCATTGCATTGCAATGATGTAAGTCCTCTCAAACACTCGGAAATTGTGGGCTACACTACTAAAACAGTAAAAAAGAAAGGGAAAAAAACAACTAAAAAAGTTCCGGAATACCATTATTGGACAACTCCCAACCCTGCTCACGGAACAGAAACTTATTTATGGGGAGTTGGTAAAACCAATGAAAAGGAAGAGGCATTAAGCGAAAATGATTTTGTAGATACAGCTCTGTTCAAAAGCTTTGATGATTCCGATCCTGCGAGAATGATCGCAGTTTCTTTAAAGACACAGCAATATGCTGAACGAAGCCGAAATCTGGCATATACCGTAGAGGAAGAATTTGAAAAAGCAGGCCGTGTTAGCAGAGGTGCTAAGCAAAGGGATGAAAAAGGCATTTGGGTATTACAGGCTGTTGCGATGCCTGCAATTTTAATCGAACTGGGTTTCCTTTCTTATCCTGATGAAGAAGCATATTTAATGAGCGATCAGGGACAGCAGGAAACCTCCGAAACCATTGTTAAAGCCCTGAAAAGATATAGATACAGCCTAAGCAATAAGCAGTCTGCACCAGCAAAACCGGCAGCACAGAAATAACGGAGGCTATCCGATTCCATCTCACCCATTTATTGCAACATAATAGCAATAATATATACATGCGTCAAGTGGTATTATTTGCCAATATGTTTATATTTATGCAAATCTCTGACTGCATGAAAAAGTTCTTAACTCTATTCGTTTTCTTTTTTTGCGTCATTCCTCATTTTTTCGAAGTCTATGCCCAGCAAAGAAAAGAATCAGCTTCCAAAGCTGACAGTTCCATATTGATCTGTTATAGTGAATCTACGAGTTATTATCACAGATCAGCTTCCTGTCCTAGCATCAGTAAATGTAATAATCTACAAAAAGTTAGCCTGGAAGATGCCATTAATAAATACCACAGAACTGCCTGTAAAAAATGTGCTCAGCTGCAATCTGTACAAGCCCATTAATTTTAACATCTTTCAAATAATATGCAGAATCTAAGAAAGCTTAGATTTGTATTTATGAAGATATCAAACGAAACCAAAGTTGGGGCATTAACAGCCATAGCTATTACTTTAATGATATTGGGCTTCAACTTTTTGAAAGGGCGCAGTTTATTCAAGACCGGAAATTTTATTTATGCAAAATATACCGATGCAAAAGGATTAATGGTATCTAATCCCGTTTATATCAATGGCTATCAGGTAGGTACTGTATACGAAATAGAAAACGTAGATAAAAATGTTACCAGTATCAGTGTGGCTATTAAATTGAAAGACTATTACAATATTCCTGATAATTCTTTTGCAGAGATCATCAAAGATCCTTTAGGCACACCGAGCATTGATATTGTATTAGGAAATAGTAAAGTTGGTTTAATGTCAGGCGACAGCATTCGAACAAAATCATCTGCAGGCCTGTTGGATGCATTCACCAGTAAATTAACACCTATAGCAGATCAATTAAAGGTAACGATCACTTCATTGGATAATGTGCTGAAAAATATCAATACCATTTTCGATCCTACCACAAAAAATAATTTGCAGGAAGTGATCGCACATGTAAATACCATAACTGCAAGTTTAATTAAATCTTCTGCTGCCATTCAAACAATGCTGAATGAACAAAGCGGGTCTATAGCACAGTCTGTTGACAATATCAACAGTGTTTCAAAGAATCTTGCCGATAACAATGCTAAAGTAACTCAGGTGCTGAGCAATGTTGAAAAAACGACTGATCATCTTGCAACAGCTGATATCAACGGCTCCATTGCCGGACTCAAGGCTGCTGCCGAAAATCTGAATCTTGTTTTAACTAAAGTAAATTCTAAAGAAGGTTCATTAGGATTGTTGGTGAATGATAAAGTGTTATATACTAATCTAACTAATACTGTGCATAGTGCCAATATTCTGATGGATGATCTGAGGGCTCATCCGAAAAGATATGTGAACGTTTCTGTGTTCGGTAAAAAAGATAAGACAGCACCTCTTACCGCTCCCCTATCAGATTCAACTAAAAAATAATGATCCGATCGATATTATATTTTTTCGGGTTGCTTTTAACCGCAAATACTGTTATGGCGCAAAGAGTGACTGACAGTGTTGCCCCGGGTACTACTATACGGATCATTAAAGCAGATAAATATAATTTTCAGGATAAAGACAGTTTAGGAAAGTTTGTATCACTGGTTGGGCATGCACATGTACAACAGGAAAAAACATTTTTTGATGCCGACAGTATCGTGATCAATCAAAAAGATAATATACTCGAAGCTTTTGGCAATATTCATATCAATGATGCCGATAGTGTGCAGGTGTATTCGGAGTATTTGAAATATCTGGGAAAAGAAAAAAAATCCTATCTCAAACAAAAAGTCAAACTCACGGATGGCAAAGGTGTTTTAACTACCAATGAACTGGAATACGATACACAATTTAAGATAGGCAAGTATTTCAAAGGCGGTAAAGTGGTCAATAAAAAAACCGTACTTACCAGTACCGAAGGCATCTATTACGGAGATACCAGAGATGTTTATTTTAAAAAGAAAGTGATCTTGACCGACCCCGAATATAAGATCACCACCGATACACTATTGTATAATATCAATACAGAGATCACCAATATTGTTGCACCTTCTGTGATCGTAATGGGAAAAAGAACGATCAAAGCAAAAGACGGATATTATGATGTGAAGAATAAAAAAGGCAATTTTTTGCAACGTCCATTCATCGATGACAGTACCTATACGTTTACTGCCGATCAAATGGCATTTGATGATACAACAGGATTGGGTGAAGCTCAGGGAAACGCTGTATACAGAAGCAAGGATTCTGTAGGCGGTTATGATATCATTGCCAACAATATCAAGACCAACAAAAAGAAGAATTCATTTCTTGCCACACAGAAACCTATTCTGTTTATCAAACAGGAAAAAGACACGATCTATGTTTCAGCAGATACCCTCTATGCTGGCAAAGTGAGCGATCTTAGAAAAATAAGAGAAGTTCCTGTAGTAAGAGATACAATTCCAGCAGAGCAGAAAGTAAAAAAATCAGAA
>CAIKTE010000085.1 GCA_903830285.1 uncultured Chitinophagaceae bacterium
TCAACTGTTGCTTTCCCATGTTCAGAGTTCGTGCGAATCAGTAAACGTGAGTCTACCCAAAGGGTTGATGTTTCGATTGACTTAATTTTTGCAGCGATCATTAATGAAGAAAGTAATTCTCCATAACTAACAATTTTATCATTTGTTCTGTCGGATAATTCACCTAATAAGAATACCCCATCACTAATGGCTTCTAGTTCGTTGAATTTTTGTTTATCCTGACTAAGTGTAGCACTTTGTTGTTGAATTGGTAATAAATCTCTTACTGCATCAAGGTGCTTAAGTTCTAATTCTTTCAAAATAGTTTTGTAAGACTCATCCCCTGATTCGGCTAATTTTCCAGTATTGATTAAACTATCTGTAACGCCCCCCATAGCAGAGACCACTAAAATGGTTGGTTCTTTTATAGCGGCTTTTAAAACGATGTCTACTACTTTATTCATGTTAGTAGCATTTGCTACTGAACTGCCGCCGAATTTTAAAACTTGCATATTTATTTTTCTTATTCCTTATAGGAAGATTTTAAAAACGATCTTTTCTTTTTGATTACAGCTGTAAACAACAGCCCATGGATGATATGGAAATTACAACCCCTTACAGGGTCGTAGTTGTTGTTGTAAATGTTACAGCAGCAAACAACAGCGATGTTGTTGATGTAGGAGTATAAATATGGTTTTGCTGTAAATACATATATTAAGGAACTGCTAAGATAATTAATTTTAGCAGTTCCTATCTGATTTTTTTATCAATTGATATTAAGCAGTAGTACTGATAGTCTTCATATCAGTCATAGCTCTTCGCAATTCAGCACCTACAATTTCAACAGGATGGAAACGTATTACTTCGTTCACTGCGATGATCACTTTGTTATCAACACCTGCGTCGCTTCCTGCGTTAAAGTTTTTGCCAATAACATTGGTTTCCACTTTTTTCATGAAATCGGCCAATAACGGCTTACAAGCATGATCAAATAAATAACAACCATATTCAGCTGTATCAGAGATTACACGGTTCATTTCGAATAACTTCTTGCGTGCGATAGTATTAGCGATCAATGGCGTTTCGTGTAATGATTCATAGTAAGCAGATTCTTCTTTGATACCAGACTCAACCATTGTTTCAAATGCTAACTCAACACCCGCACGAACGAATGCTACAAGCAACAAGCCATTGTCGAAAAATTCTTGCTCTGTAATTTTCACATCGCCGGCAGGCGTTTTTTCAAAAGCAGTTTCACCTGTTGCCGCTCTCCATGTCAGTAAATTTTTATCATTATTAGCCCAATCTTCCATCATGGTCTTAGAAAATTCGCCGCTCATGATATCGTCCTGGTGTTTTTGGAACAAGCTACGCATGATGTCTTTCAATTCTTCAGAAAGCTCATAGGCTTTGATCTTTGCAGGATTAGATAAGCGATCCATCATGGCAGTAATACCACCCTGCTTTAAAGCTTCGGTAACTACTTCCCAACCATATTGGATTAATTTTGAAGCATAACCTTTATCAATTCCTTTTTCTATCATTTTATCGAAACATAGAATTGATCCTGTTTGCAACAAACCACAAAGGATAGTTTGCTCTCCCATTAAATCAGATTTTACTTCAGCCACAAAAGAGGATTGTAAAACACCCGCTCTGTGTCCACCAGTACCAGCGCAATATGCTTTCGCGTATTCCCAACCTTTTTCTTCAGGATCATTCTCTGGGTGAACAGCAATTAAAGTAGGCACTCCAAATCCACGTTGATATTCAGCACGTACTTCAGAACCAGGGCATTTAGGAGCCACCATGATCACAGTGATATCTTTACGAATTTGCATTCCTTCCTCCACGATATTAAAACCATGCGAATACGAAAGCGTAGCACCATGTTTCATCAATGGCATAATGGCATTGATAACAGAAGTATGTTGTTTATCTGGTGTTAGATTAATTACTAAATCGGCCGAAGGAATTAGTTCTTCATAAGTACCTACTGTAAAATTATTCTCAGTAGCAGATATCCATGATTGACGTTTTGCTTCTATAGCTTCTTTACGTAA
>CAIKTE010000086.1 GCA_903830285.1 uncultured Chitinophagaceae bacterium
TAAAAACCTCGCCTTCACATGAAGGACAGCGTGAGTGCCTATACCACCTAGTCCAATGAACATGGTCTTGGAGATTAGTTTTTTCATATAAATATCTATTAATCAGGGTTGGCTTCAAAAAGTTGAAATTCGCAAATCAGCTGTGAATCTTCCTTGTTATTAATTCAATTAGTCATCTTGCTCCATGTTTGATCTTGATTCCTTTGCTGTAATGTTGTAAAACAAGATTGTGATGTTTTATGGCTATGAAAGTTTTTCAATCCAGCCACCTATGTATTTAATATCCGGCTTTATATCGTATTTGATGAATATTGCATTTGCTTTTATGAAAAGTTCTTTTGCATGATTCACATCGTTGAGATAATATTTGGCTTCTCTAAGTAAAACAAACGTATCTGCTGTTTTATAATGATCTTTGTCTCGTCCTAAAAAAACCTTACACATTTTGTTAGTAATCCTGATTTCACTTTATATAAAAATTTAGTTAATCCTAAATTTCCTTTACAATTCTAAACAATGATAGTTTAATATTATCAAACTGGGATTAGTTTATTCGTTTTTTCTTGTTTAGAATATTGTTTCCAGCGCTTATTTATTATTCCTTGACGATTATGGGCCTTTTCAGGTGTAAGAAAATCAATACTTGAATGAGGTCGTCGTTCTTTATACTATTCAAAGAGGGGCAGGTGTGAGTCAAAGCCCGGCATTCGCATATTTTAACAGTTCTTCTGCCAGGTAGGTTACAATGTTTATCCGGTTTTTAAGGAAAAGTTCCTTCCGGGACTGATACAGTCGCAGGAATTCAGGATCGGAAAAAATGCTAAACCTCGCAGAGGATTCCTTTTTCTCAAGGTATTCCAATAACATTGATTCTCCCTCATTACCATATGCTGGTAGTTCCCTGGCGTATTTTATGCTTTCCGGGATGTTCTGAAAGGAATTTCTGAAGATATCCACGAAAAAATCACCTGATTTAAATTTAATTACAAGATCCATAAGGATTTTAGAAATCTGATCTCTTGAAATTCCAAAATCATGAATGATTTCATAAATACGGTTATCATCCTGAACTCTTGCAAGGAGCTTCTGCCAGGTTTGCGGTCCGGCACCGGTCAATCTGGTGACAACTCTGGCTGCATCTTCCTCAAATCCAAGCCTGTTGTAATAATACGCCACTGAAAGCAGAAGCAACAATTGCTTTGTCGTACCTGTTGCTTTTTGTTTGTTTTCCCACTTTAAGAGATAATCACGGAATATAGAGGGGTAATTAACTTTTCCGAGCCCGGCTTTCTCAATGTCCTCCTTTGAGAACTCTGCTGCCGGAAGGTCTTCCTCATCATCAGCTGAAAGTATTCCAACCCAGTTAATGGTAGCAATGAGTTTAAATGCACCACTGGTATTTTTTGATGAAAACAACTTCTTTAGCCACACCATGATCTTCTCCGAAGTAAGACCCATGCTCACCAGTTCGGGAAACTGGTTCCCGTCCCTGTAAGCTTCATTTATGTATGGTTTATAATATTCACTGTTATGCAGAAGGATCAGATATGCGCACTTATCTAGTTTTTCAATTGCCTCTGCACGTATAAGCGAATTCGCTTCTTTGCAAAGCATGTCTGGCTTTTTTTTCAGATTTTTGGCAATTTTACCTATCTCTGCGCTTAGGATGGATGAAACATCGCCTTCAATCCCCCTGCTTCTGATTATAGCATCTACATATAAAAGAAA
>CAIKTE010000087.1 GCA_903830285.1 uncultured Chitinophagaceae bacterium
ACAACTGTTGCAGCAAGATATGACGGAAAAGTCTATTCATGGGATGTAGTGAATGAAGCACTGAATGAAGACGGTACAATGCGTAATTCTATCTTCCTTCAAAAATTAGGCCCTGACTTTGTTGTTGAGGCATTCAGATTAGCAGCGAAAGCAGCACCCAATACCAAACTCTATTATAACGATTACAATATTGAGCAGCCTAAGAAAAGAGCCGGTGCAATCGATATCATTAAGAAAATTCAGGCTGCAGGTGTTAGAATTGATGGTGTAGGCATTCAGGGACATTGGCATTTGAACGATGTTCCAATGGATAAAATCGAAGAAAGTATAAAAGAGTTTTCTGCTTTAGGAATTGAAGTGATGTTTACAGAACTTGACATAAGTGTTTTACCAAACCCAACAGGCAGACCAAACTCAGCAGACATCAGTCAAACAGCTGCCTATAATGAAAAAATAAATCCTTATACTAAAGGTTTGCCCGATTCTGTTCAGCAAAAATTAGCACAATCCTATTCAGATCTATTTACGCTGTTTCTGAAATACAAGAAAAATATAAGTCGTGTAACATTTTGGGGTGTTGATGATGGTCAATCATGGCTGAATGATTTCCCTGTACGCGGACGTACAAATTACCCATTGCTATTTGATAGAAATCGAAAACCAAAAGAAGCTTATTACAAACTGATCGAATTAGCGAAGAATAAAAGATAATTTTTTTACCCAAATATTTCATCAATCTTATTAAACCATTACTATGGAGAATTCAACACAGAAAATATCAGTACTTGAAAAAGTTGGTTTTAGTTTAGGTGACAGTGCAGCTAATTTTATTTTCCAAACAATCATGCTCCTGCAACTTAGTTTTTACACCAACACCTTCGGGATCAGTGCAACTGCCATAGCAGTTTTATTCCTGGTGGGCCGTTTAGTTGGTGCAGTAGCCGATCCCATCATGGGTGTAATTGCAGATCGTACCAATACCCGTTGGGGCAAGTTCAGGCCATGGATCCTGTGGACAGCTATACCATTCGGCATTTTCGGTTTCTTAGCCTTTTATACACCAGACTTAGGAGAAAACGGAAAAGTTGTTTGGGCTTTTGCAACATACATTCTTTTAATGTTGGTCTATTCTGCCAACAATATTCCTTATTCTGCATTAAGCGGTGTTATTACAGGAGATCAAAAACAAAGAAACAGTTTATTCTCTTACCGCTTCATATTTGTTGTGTTTGCAACCATTGCCATTCAGGGTTTTGCGGTACCAATGGTAAATCATTTTGGTAAAGGTGATAGTGCTAAAGGCTATATGATCACGATGGGTATTTTCAGTCTATTGGCTGTATTATTTTTCGTTGCCACATTCTCCTGGACAAAAGAAAGAGTGAAACCAAATCCTGAACAAAAACAATCACTCAAACAGGATATTTCAGACTTGTTGAATAATGGCCCATGGGTTATCATGTTCTTGGTTTTTGTGATGATGTTTATTTTCCTGGCTATCAGAAACGGTTTACTCCTATTCTTCTTTCAATACAATCTCGACATTCCAAGCATGGCCGCACTTCTGAATAGTATGAACCATGGTACATTTGGATTGCTTGAAAAAGTTGGAATGGCTGGTGCCAATGCTGATCCTGCTGGAAGTATTTTCGGGATCACAAATATTCTGGGACAGTTAGCAAGTATCCTGGGTATCGTTGTTTCGAATTTATTGGTCAGCCGCATGGGTAAAAGAAATGTTTTTATTGGCGGACTTTTACTGGCTACATTATTCGCAGTATTATTTTATGTTGTACCTCCTACCGGAATTATTTTAGTTCTCGTTCTTCAAATTCTGTTCAATTTTTCTTGGGGCATTACGATGCCGGTTCCTTGGGCTATGATGGCAGATGTTGCCGATTATTCTGACTGGAAATATAACAGAAGATCTACTGCCATGGTGTTTGCAGGTATTGTTATCGGATTAAAAGTTGGATTGGCAATTGGCGGTGCCATTGGCAGTATGCTGTTGAAATGGTCCGGTTATGTTGCACCTCCTGCAAAAGTTTCATGGATCGCACAAACACCCGAAGCAATAGCAGGCATTCGTTTATCAACCAGTATTTATCCGGCATTTGCGATTGTTTTTGTGATCGTTATCCTGCTGTTCTATAAAATAAATAAAAGCATGGAAATTAAAATGCAGGATGAATTAGCCGAAAGACGCAAAGCTTATAATGCACAATAAACTTAACTTATGAAGTTGTTTACACTTATTTCAATACAGAATGAACCAACTGAGACAGGCTGAATAGCTTCCTGTTTCTTCCCTACCAGCTTCGTACCTGCTTCGGAGTAAGTCCGTTAATTAACGGACTTACTCCGAAG
>CAIKTE010000088.1 GCA_903830285.1 uncultured Chitinophagaceae bacterium
GATCGTGGAGCTCAATGGATGTTTAATAATGGAATCGAAATATGGCCCCATTTTTAAATTAAATCCCTCCAACAAGGAACGATGATTGGAGAGGAGAAAGGATCGCTTACCCCAAGCATTTACCGGATCCTGGTTTAGAATATAGCGACAGACAGTATTTAAACCGTTCTGAAAACGGGAATGATCCAGATGGTTTACCACGAATATCGCTTCTTTGATCTTCTTTCCGGCCGTGGAGGCGCCGCCAAATTCTGTATTGTTCTTTCTGGTATTTGTAAATGCTGGCGATTTTTTTATTGTTTCCCGCGAAGCACCACCCTTGATCCGGATCAGGGTGTCTTCTGTCCCTTTACTATTGTAAGCCGACAGGTTTCCGATACTGCCTGTAAAATTCAAGGCTCCTTTTAGTCTGGCCATGGATATTGGTTTTATTGGATGAATAAAACTGCAAACAAGCGCTATTCCTGTTGCCTGTTTTCTTCCTACCAAGTTAATACATGCTTTTATAATGAACTATAATTAAATCATAATATATTCTTAAATAATCCGCATATAAACCACATCTTATTTATAGTGGGTCATATGTGGATCGTATGTGGGTCATATGCGGATTATATGTGGGTTATCTCCGAATCAGACAGCAATGAATCAGGGAGATGGTAGCAGTATGCTGTAGGGTTGGTTACTTTTTGTTGGATCAGTAATTAGCAAGGTGATCCTACTGTTTAAAATGTTGGATGTTGAATGTTAGATGCTGAATATTAAATGGTAAATAAAAATAGTTTGATCGATACGAAGGATCAGCAGAGCAATAAAATAAGATACTAGCTATTTAAAAAAAGCTTATTCTTATACTAACCCCTTAAAATTGGATGCATGATAAAATTTACCGGTAAAAATAAAAGGCTATTCTTAGTATCGGCAATTACACTTTTACTGCTGTTTATACTACCGCCCTATATGACCGGCTATATGTTTGGTAAGGAATATATTACTGATCGAGATTATAGTTGCTGCAAAGATGATCAGTTGATCACTTATCATTATTATGAATTTCATACTTTTTGGATAGTTACTAACAGCGGATATAAAACAGAGTCTCGTAAACTGCTGTCAAAACTGGGATGTAATGTGAGGTGTAATGATTAAGTTTTTTATCATTGATTGAATACATTGTCATGCTGTCCAAAGGACTCCCTCGGAGAGGCTCTCGAAGCATGATGAACAGGAAGTCTGTTTTAAACTTCACCCTTCGAGAGCCTCAGGGTGACAGCATCGCTCAACATTTGTACTGATGCTAGGATTTATGTCATCCCGTTCGAAGAACAGCCTTGGAGAGGCACGAGGGATCTGATGATCAATAGTACTTATGCCGGGCAGGTCCCTCCTGCGTCTCCGACGGAGTCCTTTGGTCGGGAGGACAGCAATACTGTACAATTGTACATATGCCAGGCAGATTAATCCAGCTTCGAAAGAAAAAAGAATAGAATATTTTTCTAATGTGCTGATTACCAGGGAAACAACAGTTAGTTAATATTTACTGATATCGATAACCCTATTGATATTATATTTTGCAAAAAGGTTTTTTATATCCACTATAAGTATCTATGTTTAGCAGGTAGTCAAATCAACTACACAATATTTCGGATCATGATTACTGAATGTATTCTTTCTCCTCTGCGCTTAGTACTCTCATATTAAGCAAAGTCCGGAAAAAATATCTTCTTTATGGTTAGTACTTGATTGAGCTTTTGCTGAGGCCTGCAGGCTTATTCAAAATCGTCATTCAAATTGATGGCAATTACAATGGTCAACTATATTATATGCTACCCCTCATACTCGTATACCTTTCTTTCGGACTATTTATACAATCACTGCTTGTATTCGTGGAGGTATGCATCAATTTTAAAAGACCGATACTACTTAAAATAATCATTCTTTTCGCTACCGCGGCTTTTGCCTGGCGCGGAATTGGGTATGTATACTGCTATCATCATTCTTATAACCGATGGGCAATTGATATACCCCAGTCGATCCTTCCCTTTGCCAGCATCAGTTTATTTACTTATATCTACAAAAGCAGGTTAACCTGGTATATCATTGCTATTGGATCACTGATCCTGCTCTTTCAGTTGGCGTTTCAAACCTATTTTTCATTGGCTGATCCTGTTTACAACAGCAGTCCTTTATGGGCTTTACCGGGGGCAGGCATTTATTTTAAAATTGCAAAAACTATCATTACTTTCTTTGTATTTTCTATCAATCTCTGGATCTTAGTGCAGATATTAACGAAGTACAAGCCC
>CAIKTE010000089.1 GCA_903830285.1 uncultured Chitinophagaceae bacterium
TTATTAATTGCACCACATTTTTAGTAAAAGAAAAATCGTAGACCTTGGCTGTAAGATCAGGAAGACCATTTGCATCGGCCAGATAGATCTTTCTTGCTGTATACAGCGGCTGCCCCTTTGCATCTTTTACTGCTTCAAGGTTGTGTGCTTTTAGATATTCTTCAGTGGTTACGATATAACCATTATAGGCTTCTTCCCCGTCATTAAATTTGCTGTAATTGAAAAAAGACACCCCTTTTGCAGAATTGTATAATAATACAGGCAAGGGAATCGCGATCGCATGCCCATTTATATTAAAAAAATGAAACTCATGCGCATCACCAACGTGCTCTAAAATGATTTTTGCAGGGTCAATCGCCCCTTCTTTTTTAGCAGAAGCTGATTGTTCGGCTTGAGCGGCTTCCTGAGCCATCACTTTACCCGAAATTGTCACTAAGAAAAGGCTGAAAATAGCAACCGTCAATGATTTCACACTTCTAAAGTCCATACCTGTCTCTAAATTTGGCGCAAAGATAGGGGGCGGGGGCAGAAAAATGGCAAGTTTAAAACGAAAAATTCAAAATAATTCAAGGATTTACAGCCCTTCTTTCTCGCGGAGTTCTTTGATCTTTTCCAGATAAATTACATCAAGCTGGTCTTTAGGACGATTGACCGCTTTTTTATTGAGAATTAAATGATTGATATGCAGAAAAGGAACAATTAGATCTCCAATTTCGGCTTTATTCGTCATTTGATAGCATTCATCAAATGAATATTTCTCTAATCCTTTCATATCGCACATCAAATCAAGCCTTACACTATTATTAAGATTAAAATTTGTCCATCCTGGTATTATTTGTAAAGTTGCCAGCATAAAAAAATCGCCCATCCCATATTCCTTAAAAGCTAAACGAATCTTTTCTCTGTTTTCGATTGTATCCTCAAGCCAAACATCAATATCATCAGTTGCTCTTTGATAGCCATTTAAGTTTGTTGCAACACCACCAACCATAATATATTTAACATTATGCTTATTTAAGTAGGACCAAAACAGTACCAACTCTTCATCAAAAAAATCCATTCTTTCTATTTATTAAGCGTGTAAGGTGTGTAGGTTTTTTTTGCGTTTTTAAACATGATGTTCATTTTCATTAAACGTGTCATCACTAGAAATCTTTCGGTGTATGTACGTTTTAATGCTGCACGTAATAAATCCATTTCTGCCTTTTCGAATAAGGCATCTGTGTTTTCAGAAACTGAATCAGAAATATTATTTTGTTGTTTGTATTCTTTCATGCTTATGCCAATACAATTTTCTTCTTTTCAAACTGCATCTCATGCAATTTAGCATAAAATCCGCCATGCGCCAATAGCTCTTCGTGGCTGCCAATTTCCTTGATCTCACCCTTGTCCAGCACAATAATTTTATCGGCTTTACGGATGGTTGATAAACGATGAGCAATAACGATGGAAGTTCTGTCGGCGATCAGGGTATCGATCGCTTTTTGGATCAACAGCTCACTTTCTGTATCAATGGAAGAAGTGGCTTCATCCAAAATTAATATGGCAGGATCGTATAATAATGCCCGGACAAAAGAGATCAATTGTCTTTGACCCAGGCTCAAGGTATTTCCCCTTTCCATCACATCATAATCGTATCCGTTGGGCAATTGCATGATAAAATCGTGCATATCCAGCATTTTGGCAGCAGCAATGACACGTTCACGAGATATTTCAGGATTGCGTAAAGTGATATTATCCATCACCGAACCTGAAAAAAGGAATACATCCTGTAAGACCACACCGATATTTTTGCGCAGGAGTTCCAACTGATAGTCTTCAATATTGATACCATCAATCTTAATGGCACCTTTTTGAATATGGTATAACCTGTTCAATAAACTGATGATGGAGGTTTTACCGCTTCCTGTATGTCCAACCAATGCCACCGTTTTTCCGGCTTCAACTGAAAAATTAATATCCTTTAAAACATATTGTTCTTCATTATAAGCAAACCAAACATGATCAAATTCAATGGCTCCTTTAATTGTTCTCGTCTCCCGGCTCTCAACTCCAGACTCGATCGTTACATCAGGATTATCCATTACTTTAAAAACCCTTTCTGCTGCGATCATTCCCATTTGTAATACATTGAATTTATCTGCGATCACCCTTAACGGACGAAAGATCAAATTCATGTACATGATAAAGGCAACGATCTTTCCTGAGAAATTTATTTTATCGCTTGGATTAGTAATGGCAAGATTCGCCACCCACCAAACAATCAATGCGGTGCTGATAGCCAATACGATCTCAACGATGGGGAAGAAAACACTGTAAGCAAAAA
>CAIKTE010000090.1 GCA_903830285.1 uncultured Chitinophagaceae bacterium
CCATCATTACCAGTCATTTTACTCCCTGGAATGAGTTAGAAAAAAGAAATGCCGGATGGAATGTTGATATCAGCAATAAAGGATCCATTGCAAATTTGTTGGATGAGCTTTCTGCCAAGACAAATGAAGAATGGCAATTGTATTGCAAGGAGGCGCATCAATTGGCGGTGAATTATTTTGAGGAACAGAATTTTAGGGAAGAGTATAAGAAATTGTTTTCTTAGATGTTTAAGTTTTTATGTCATGCTGTCCAAAGGACTCCTGTAGAGAGGCTCTCGAAGCCTGCCCGACTTAGTCATTTAGGCGGGCATGATTGTCGAATGTCAGTTAATTGAATTCACCATTCGAGATCCTAGGGTGACAACACGTTTCCTATTGTGTTGACATTTCGTTTTTATAATGAAGGATAATTGTCATGAGGCAC
The DNA here is from genome assembly GCA_903830285.1 of uncultured Chitinophagaceae bacterium. GTDB lineage: Bacteria > Bacteroidota > Bacteroidia > Chitinophagales > Chitinophagaceae > CAIQDX01. Next base: position 425 of record CAIKTE010000090.1, read on the forward strand.
TCGAAGCCTGCCCGACTTCGCCATTCAGGCGGGCATGATTGTCGAAATGTTTGCTAATCGAATTCACTTTTCGAGAGCCTCAAGGTGACATTACGTTATTAATGTTAACGGATAAATGTCATGCTTAGGTACTCGAAGCATGATTACCGAATGTCCGTTAATTGAATTCGCTTTTGAGAGACTTAAGGTGACAACAATATCACTTTTACATATCTTACTATGCCTGGCAAAGCATTGAATTTCAAAGAATTCTGATGATGAAAAATTAGCCAAAAAACATAGCAAATAATTTGTATTTCATGTATGTTTTTTGTAACTTGAAGAGGAAGAAGTCGACTTAAGTTCTTTGACATATTGTAGAAGATAGTCTTTAGGTTTTGGTCTTTAGTCTTTAGGAGGAGCCTACTTAGAATGATTCTTGATTAACGATAATATTTAAAGTTCCTTTGAATAATTTTTACACTGATTTCAATAAGAATGTGCTTACTAAAGACTAACCACCAAAGACCAAAGACTTTTAAAAAATAATCAATGATCGTATTAGGCATTAACGCATATCACGCAGATTCATCGGCGGCAATTTTTAAAGATGGTGTGATGATCGCAGCAACGGAGGAAGAACGTTTCAGAAGGATCAAACATTGGGCAGGTTTTCCGATACTCGCCATTGAATTTTGTTTGAGAGAAGCAGGTGTTAGTTTGGAAGAAGTGGATCATATTGCAATAGGCAGAGATCCCAAAGCGAAGATGTGGAATAAATTATTATTCCTGTCCAAGCATCCTTTCGATTCATTTCATTTTGTACGGGATCGTTTTTTTAATCAAAAAAAAGTAACTGGTATTGAAGAAGAACTTGCAGCATTAGCTCATTCGGATGTGGAGCTGCTGAAAAATAAGATCCATCAGGTAGAACATCATCGCAGTCATTTGGCCAGCGCTTTTTTTGCATCGCCATTTGAAGAAGCAGCCATATTAAGTATTGATGGTTCGGGGGATTTCTCTACAACAATGATTGCTTTTGGCAAAGGCAATCAGATAAAAGTGATCGACTCAATTGATTTCCCGCATTCGCTTGGTATATTCTATACAGCATTCACACAATTACTCGGATTTCCGCATTATGGGGATGAATATAAAGTAATGGGATTGGCGCCTTACGGCAATCCCATCTATGTTGATAAATTCAAAGATATACTTCATTGGACGGAAGATGGTCTGTTCACATTAGACCTTTCTTATTTCCGTTCACCTTCCAAAGGATTTGTTACTTATGGTGACACGGATCATCTTCCTATCATACCCACTTTATTCGGTCAAAAAATAATCGATCTGTTTGGAAATTCAAGGGCAAAAGAAGAACCATTGACACAATTTCATAAAGACCTTGCAGCATCTGTACAGAGATTTACAGAAGAAACGATCTTTCATATCCTACGAGGCCTACACAAAAGAACAGGACTCACTAAACTTTGCATTGCAGGAGGTGTGGCACAGAACAGTGTCGCCAATGGAAAGATCACCCGCAATAC
>CAIKTE010000091.1 GCA_903830285.1 uncultured Chitinophagaceae bacterium
ACAATAAACTGTTCATTCTTTTCCAATCCGCTTAACACTTCCACTTTATCGCCTGCATTTTTTCCCAATCTTACCCAACGCAATAATGCAGTATTGTTGCTGCCAACAGTATATAGACCCGTTAACTGATCTTTATAGAGAATGCATGAAACGGGCACCATTACTTCATCAGCACTAGTTGCAATGGCGGCGGAATTTTTAACGGGAATAGAAACGTTTGCATACATGCCTGCGTATAATCCGTTTTTCTCATGATCGGGAATACTGATCTTAATGATGTATTGCCCACCTGTAAATTGTGAGGACTGATTGATCTGGGAAACAGTTCCTTTAAAAGTTTTATCGATAGCTTTAATGGAAATTATTACTTCAGTTCCCTGATGAATTTGATTGATACTGTTTTCTGCTACTGATGCGCTTACCTGATAGGTTCCGTTTTGCTCGATCGTTAATATGGGCATTCCCGGATTGGCCATACTACCTGCATCTGCTAATTTTTGCGTAACAATACCTGCAAATGGTGCTGTTAAATTACTGTAGCTCAGCATGGCATCCACTTCGTTGCGGGTTTGCTTCGCTGCTTCTACTCTTGATCTGGAAGCGTTGTATTGCAATGTGATATTGTCTAACTCTTTTGCTGATGCACTTTGCTGTTTGTATAGATTCGTATATCGTTCATAATCTTTTGCTGCATTTTTGAGTGCTGCTTCTGCTTCATTTAGCATAGCATCTGCCTGCGCTCTTTTTGCAAGGATATCATCATTGCTGATGCTTACCAGCAACTGACCTTTGTTAACATGATCGCCCACTTTTACATTCAGTTTTGTGATGTATCCCATTAGCCTGGTGCTGATATTGGCAGATTGCGCGGCTTCAATTTGTCCGCTTATATTCAACCCCTGCTGCTCAGCAGCAGATGCAGTTGCAACGCTTACAAGGATGGCTGCATCAGTATTTTGGTTTGTGGTTTCTTTCTTTTCTTTAGAAGAACAGGCAGTTATTGCGATCATTCCGAAACCGATAAACAATTGCCCTATATTTTTTAAATTCATTTTCATGCTCATGTTTTAAACTGTTTATTTAGTGGTTGATGAAGTGAGTAATTCCAAATAGGCTTTGCTGACATTGCTGTTGAATACAGCTTGTGCCAATGCAAATTTTTGTTGAGAGACCTGTGTTGCAGCCATCAGCACGTCGGTAGTATTTACCAGACCCTGCTGGTAACGGTTTTGCAAAATGCGCAATGCTTCTGATGCCTGTTCAATGGCAGACTTTTGTTGTGTTATTTCTACTTGTGCATCTTTCAGATCACTGTATGCTTTATTCAGTTCCAATTGACCCTGATCTTTTTGTTGTGCTAATAGTTCTGTTAGTTTATTTCGCTCTAAAGTTTGTGTTACAATTGTATTTTTTGTTTTATTGCCTTTAAAAATATCCCAGGAAACCTGGACCCCGGCGAGATAAGAATTGGCGGCAAAACCCAGCATACGACTATCGTTGAGCTGATAGTTCCCAAAAGCATTCAGTTTGGGCAAATAACTCATTTTATTGGCTTTGATCATCAGATCAGATGCTTCAATGGCTTTTTGCATGGCCATAAAATCAGATCTGGTCGCTGCTATTTTTGTAGCGGTATCTGCTCTTAGTTTTTCTGTTTCTACAGTTTCCGTAACCCTGTAAATAACACCGGTTGTTTGTCCCATTAACAAGCTGAGATAATCGGATGCATTTCGGATATTGCTTTTTGCTTTTGCCAGATTCGTTTCAACTGTTGTTGCCTGTACCTGAGCGTTTAATACATCCGATCTCTGGATCAACCCCTGTTGAAAATGATTATCTGCAGATGTATAAACTGATCTTGTTGTTTGTAAAGCATCTTCCAAAACTCTTACGGCAGCATATGCCAATTGCAGTTGCAGATATGCTTTTTGAACTTCAAATGTCAGATACTCTTTTGTGCGTTGTGTTTTATACTGATACAATTCTGTTTGCTTTGCTGCTCCTTTGCGCATATACAGCATATCCATATTGATCAAGGGTTGCTGTACTTCCAGTTTTGTTGTAAAATCAGGTGTGCCTGAAGGATGATTTAAAAGGTCGGGGTTAAAATCATTTTGTGTAATTGATTGCTGTTGGAGTTTGAAGCCAAATGCATTCAATGGATTATTTGTGCTCATCGCAGTATAGGAAAAACCAACCTGCGGCAGATAAACTGCTTCTGTCTGTTTGTAATTGGATGCTGCAATGTTCTCATCCAGCTTTGCGAGCTGAATAGATTTGTTATTGTTGATCGCTGATCCAATAGCCTCGCTCAGACTTAAATTCTTGAGGCTGTCCTGCCCTGAAGCGCTTGTCACAAAAGTATTTGAGAAGATCACAGTTGTGACAATTAGAAATGCAAAATATTTTTTTCTGCTCATTAACTTTCAATTTGCAGCGAAACTATGTTGCTGCACATATATAATTAGTAACAAAAGTCACGAACTATAATCAAAGAGCTTCTTTGTTTTATTTCAACATTTTAAATTCAATATTCCAGCAGTAACCAATCAGCATATAAAAGATAAAGCCATCTTTATGATGGCTTTATTCCCAATAAATAGTAATATGTATAATACCCTGATTTGGTTATTGTGTAATAACAACAGAAGAGTTTAATAATTTATCATCTATTGATTTTTTGAAAACTTTTTTTGAAAATGCACCCAATTTCATCATTGGCAACCCTTGATTTGGAATAAATAATATAGACGGAATACTTTGAATTTGAAATACAGCAGCAAGTTCT
>CAIKTE010000092.1 GCA_903830285.1 uncultured Chitinophagaceae bacterium
ATCATTTGTTGGTGGAAAACACCAACAAAGGCGGAAAAGAATTCGAAGGGTTTTCTCGCGGCGGACGCGGCGGCGCTGCGAGAATAGTTTTATTTTCTAAGATTGTGATTCTTCGGACCTAAGCCTGTTGGTCAGCGACCAACAAGAGCGAGTGGAAAACACCAACAATGGCGGAAGAGTTTTCTCGCGGCGGACGAGGTGGCGCTGCGAGAACCGGATTTCCTTTTATCTGTAATGCTACTTCACTTTATAATAGTCTTCCAATATCCTTGTCAGTAAGGGTCGGTAGAATTTCCAGAAAAAACTTACCCTTTCCTGCAGGTCTCTTGAATTGAACATCAACCAGTCGAAATAATGGATCCCTTTAAAATAGGAAGTACTGATACGGATGGGATTATCGCAAAAATCGGCTGAGAAATAAAAGAAACGATAATCCTTATTGATATGTGTGGTGATGGCAGGGAAACTTGTTGGGATGCCACTGTTTTGTAAAATGGCTTTTCCTGCAGCATTAGCATCGATGGCGAAAGAAGAAATCACGTGATTGAATCTTGTATCAACAGATATGATATCAAACCAAAAAGAATATTTCATGGCTTCGGGTAAATGATAATATTGCTGTCCTTCCGTACTTGAAATGATATATGGGATCTCTGTATTTAAATGCGTTTTGTTTTCGAGAATTTCCACTTTATCATCATTACGAACAAAAGCGATCCCGCTTTTTGTAAAAGGCCATTTGTTATTGTGCTGCTCTTTGTATCGATTGATCATCCACTTTGGCAATTCGAGATTGATACTTGTATCCAAAGATTCAAAATATCTGCCGATCCATCCGCTCCATTTGATCCCGAAACTGTTTTCAAAATCCTGACGCACCATTTTTTTGGTGGGTGATCCCAAACAATTGAATTCAGTAATGATCAATTTATGCCGGGCCTGCATCTGCTGTAAGAAATAAACATCCTGTGTGCTCATTCCGCCATAGACGATCGGTGAACGTTCTTTCTCATCATTTGTATCATACCATTCGTTTTTAAAAATACCATAGGCATCTGTTATATAAGCCATATCGGCATCTTCACTTAAATGATCCAGTTGATTGTCTGAAAATCGTTCCAACCCTTTTAAACGAAAATCATTTCCTTTCAATGGAAAGAAGCCAAAATAATCCTGATCACCCTGGTATAATTCCGATTTGTTCTTTGCAAATTTTTGCTGATTCAATACCCAGTTGAGAGAAATATGTTCCTGCCCTTTTTTTGTGAGTACTGTTTTATCAATAATGGCCACTACGAATTTTCTTTTGGGAATCAACATCCATAGCGACCACATCCATAGAGGGATAAGAACAATGCATAAGAGGATAATGCGAATGAAATATTTTTTGTTTCGTTTTAAAAACGATGCTGCCATGATATGCCGATTTGATATTGATTGCCTTTTGTTTCAGGGAGGTATTCCTGATTGGCCCATGAAGCACTTGCCGACAACACATTCATACGTGAGATCTTTTTCTTATAAAAAACTGATGCTTTATACGTGGTCATTTTATAGAGCCCTATCTGTACTGCATTATAACGATCGTCCGGCGACAGTCCATAACCGATCGATCCACCCACGAGATCATCAGCGGTATCAATATAATAGGTCGCGGATAAGGAATATGATGCGGATACACTGCTTGTATAATCACTCGGCGTTATATAGGCCCTTGCGCCGAAAAGCCAGGATTTATAATACTTTCCGAGGTTTCCTGTAAAGATCCAGGTGGGCGTTCCACTGAATTTTAAATAGCGCAAACCCAGCTCTGCTTCAAAACTTTTTGGAAGATTGGCATACAAAGAAAATCCACCACGCCATTGCGGAAACACGCCATTATCGCTGGCACAATAACCCATGCTTACATAACTATAGAATGTTTTTGAGATATGCGGATAAGCATCCACTTCCACCTGTACCGCATCTTCTTTAAAACGATTGGCATAATTAAGTCGACCGATCACAGAACCAATGGATGTATTTCTTCCGTACTCAACACTTGCAATATGCCATGGATCGGGAAATTGTTTATCGAAGTACACATAATCATAACTCACGCTTATTTTATTCTTGTATGTTGCCTCTTTAATGCTTTCCTGCAATGCCCTTGCGCCGGTATTATTTTTATTGATCTCTAAAATTTGCCTTGTTACAGAATCCGCTCCAGAATAGCTTTTCATGGCATTCAATATTTTCGCTTTGCGCAATAACAGTTCTTCGGACTTAGGGTGAAAATTTAATCCATCTTCACAAATATTCAATGCTTTTGTATAATGATCGTTCCAGTATTCGAGATCACTGTAGGCAACTGCGGCATCTTCGTAATCGGGTTTTGCTTTTATCACATGATCAAAACAAATCGCAGCACTGTCATAGTTTTTTGTCCAGCTATAGATCCTTCCTAAAAAAATACGGATATCTGCATAATCGGGACTGATACTGAGCGCCTGATATAAATATCCTTTGGCTTTTGTATAATCGTTTTCATCAAAAGCAGCTTTGCGCGCAGATTTGAACAGATCGTCGGATGATGCTTCCTGTGCGAACACAGAAATGATCATGGAAGAAAAAAATAAAAGCAGTAGGGTTCTTTTGAAAGGCATAAATGAATTATGATAGTTAAAGATACTATATTGATATTGTTATAAAGTTTTATGGAGCGGCTTTTATCTGTCTTAGCCAATGTTATTTAAATAAAGAATAAGATGTTATGTTGGACCCGAACTTTTCTGAACGAAAAGTTTTGTCATGCAAGGCCTGCCTGTCGGCAGGAAGACTTATTTTTTTTTATTCTTTTTTGCTTGTCCAAAAAAGAAACAAAAAAAGACCCCCGAAAACGACCTCATCCGCCTGCGGCACCTTCTCCTAAAAGAGAAGGGAAATGGATGCTGTCTGTTTAGCGCGTTTTCGGGTTGGTTCCCTGATTAAGTTGTTGTGCTACTGTGACTTCAGCGATAGGGCAATGATG
>CAIKTE010000093.1 GCA_903830285.1 uncultured Chitinophagaceae bacterium
AACGAAGTTAATCTTCCTGAATGCGTGCTTTTAAATCGCTTTCAGATAAATCCTTTAAACCCTTATTAAAATCTTTCTTGTTGTTAGCCATTGCAATTCTGTTTTAAAAATTATGCTTGCAAATCTCTTCTGATAATGAATTTTGTTTTAATCGGCAATTTTTGAGCAGCCAATTCCATTGCTTCTTTAGCTGTTGCTTCTGTTACACCATCACACTCAAATAAGATGCGTCCTGGTTCTACTACAGCAGCCCAGAATTCAGGGTTACCTTTACCTTTACCCATTCTCACTTCTAAAGGTTTACGTGTAATGATCTTATCCGGAAATACGCGAATCCATACATTACCTTCACGCTTCATAGCACGAGTCATACTTTGACGGGCAGCTTCGATCTGGCGGTTTGTTAACCAAATGGGTTCTAATGCTTTCAATGCAAAAGTTCCGAAAGAAATAGAAGTACCACGCTTTGCTACTGAGCGAATACGTCCTTTCTGCTGTTTTCTATGTTTGCTTCTTTTAGGCTGTAACATTTATTACAATTTGAAAATTCGTTAATCTGAAAACTTGAAAATGCTTTGTTTATTTCAACAGATTCAAATCTGCGTTTTAAATTAATTTCTTCCTCTTCCACCGCCACCACCGCGGTTATTGTCCCTTCTTTCTCCACCACCTCTTCTGTCATCTCTTCCACTACCTCTGTTATCTCTTCTTTCATCACCACCTCTTTCTCTTCTATCGCTCAGGTCGCTCTTTCCTCCGACAAAATTTGGATTCAATTCGCGTTTTCCTAAAACTTCACCTTTACAGATCCATACTTTGATACCGATCTTTCCATAAACTGTTTGTGCAAAAACATTTGCATAATCAATATCCATACGGAATGTATGTAATGGAGTACGACCTTGTTTGAATTCTTCAGTACGTGCAATTTCAGCACCACCCAAACGACCACTTAATCTTACTTTAATTCCTTCAGCACCCATACGGAGTGTAGAAGCAATCGCCATTTTAGTAGCACGTTTAAAATTGATACGGTTTTCGATTTGTCTGGCGATAGTATCACCAACAATAGTTGCATCTAATTCAGGACGGCGAATTTCAAGGATATTGATCTGCACGTCATCCTTGCTGGTCAATTTCTTTAATTCTTCCTTGATACGATCAACTTCTCCACCACCTTTACCAATGATGATACCTGGTTTACTTGTATGAATAGTTACGATCAACTTACCTAAAGTACGCTCAATTACAATTTTAGCGATACCGCCCTTGTTGATACGGGCCATTAAATAAGTACGGATCTTATCGTCTTCAATTAACTTGCCTGCATAATCTTTTTTGCTGGCGTACCAATTGCTTTCCCATCCGCGGATGATTCCTAATCTATTACCAATAGGATTTGCTTTCTGACCCATATGTTATGGTTTCATTAGTTTAGAATCTACAATAATTGTTACATGGTTGCTGCGTTTTCTTACTCTGTACCCACGACCTTGTGGTGCCGGACGCATACGCTTTAATACGCGACCACCGTCAACAAAAACCGTTTTTACAACAAGGCTGCTATCAGCTGCACTTGCGCCATTATTCTTTTGTTCCCAGTTGCTGATGGCACTCTTCAACAATTTTGCTAACGGAGTAGCATTGTGTTGAGGATGATGTTCCAATATAGCCAGCGCCTTCTCCACTTCCATTCCTCTGATCACATCAGCTAGTAAACGCATTTTGCGCGGACCTGTGGGATAATTGTTCAGTTTAGCTACTGCTTCCATTTCTTTTTTGTTATTAGTTTTTTGTTTCTGTTTCTGATCTTAAAAATCAGATCCTGAAACTTTACTTACTTATTGTTTAGAACCTGAGTGACCTCTGAAATTTCTGGTTGGTGCAAATTCTCCTAATTTATGTCCTACCATGAATTCAGTTACATAAACCGGAATGAATTTGTTCCCGTTATGCACAGCAAATGTGTGACCAACGAAATCAGGAGTAATTGTGCTGCGACGACTCCAGGTTTTGATAACACCCTTCTTCGCTTTTCCTTCATTGATAGCAACAATTTTACCATCCAGATTGGCGTCTACATAAGGACCTTTTTTAATTGAACGACCCATAGTTATTTTTTTTTAGTTTATTCTCCCTTTTACCGGGATATTTTAACTGTTATAATTACTTAGTTAATTTCTTTCCGTCTCTTCTCTGGATGATCAGTTTATCACTGCCCTTTCCTTTCGTTCTTGTTTTCAACCCTCTTGAGTATTGACCGTTTCTAGAACGAGGTTGTCCACCTGAAGCTTTACCTTCACCACCACCCATCGGATGATCTACCGGGTTCATCGCAACACCACGTGTACGCGGACGAATACCCTTCCAACGGTTAACACCAGCTTTACCTGCAGTTTCCAAATTATGATCGCTGTTAGAAACAACACCAACAGTTGCGTAACAATTGATCAATAATTTTCTCAACTCACCACTTGGCATTTTTAATACAGCGTATTTTTCTTCCTTATTGGCTAACTGAGCTGAAGTACCTGCACTTCTGATCATTTTACCACCTTGTCCGGGTTGTAATTCAACATTGTGAATCACTGTACCTAAAGGAATATGTTTCATCTGTAATGCATTACCGATTTCCGGTGCTACATTATCTCCAGCAATAACTTTTGTTCCAACCTGCAAACCTTGTGGTGCAAGAATGTATCTTTTTTCGCCATCAGCATAATGCAATAAAGCAATGAATGCTGTACGGTTTGGATCGTATTCAATAGAAGCAACAGTTGCTTCAATATCGTGTTTGTTACGCTTGAAATCTATGATACGATAATGTTTCTTGTGACCGCCACCAATATATCTCATTGATCGACGACCCTGAAAATTACGTCCGCCTGATTTTTTAACAGGCTCCAACAAACTCTTTTCAGGTTTGTTAGTTGTGATTTCAGCATAAGCATTTCCAATTCTCCAGCGTGTGCCGGCTGTCATTGGTTTGTACTTTTTTAATGCCATTTCTTTTCTATTTATGCGAAATTTTCAGCTTCGCTTGCTATAATTAAATGTTAGAATATAAATCTATAGATTCACCTTCAGCTACAGTTACCAGTGCTTTCTTAAAAGCAGGTTTCTGACCCTGAATAAAACCGGCTTTTGTATAGCGTGTTTTATTTTTTCCGGGAATTACTGCAGTATTTACATCCACTACACTTACACCGTAAAAATCTTCTACTGCTTTTTTAATTTCCAGTTTGTTTGCTTTGCGATTTACTTTAAAAGCATACTTTCTCAACTTTTCTTGTTGGGCATTTGCTTTTTCGGTTAAGATCGGCTTTACTAAAACTTCTGTCGGTTTCATTTTCTAAAAGTTGAAACGTTTTATATTAAGCTACTACAGCTTCGTTATCTGCAAAAATTTTTGCTGTGTTCTCAGTAAATACCAAAACATCGGCATTTACAATTTCGTAAGTATTGATATCAGCTAATAAAGTAGCAGCGATATTAGGTACATTACGAGTACTTAAATACACATTATCATTGTATTCAGGTAATACAAGAATTGCTTTTTTGTTTCCTACATTCAAAGCATTGAAAACTTCAATTAATTGCTTTGTTTTAGGTGTATCTAAATTGATATCCTCAACAACCAATATTGCGTTATCTTTTGCTTTATAACTTAATGCAGAAATTTTAGCAAGGTCTTTTACTTTACGATTCAATTTAAAATCGTAGCTGTGTGGTTTTGGCCCGAAGATAGTACCACCACCTTTATACAAAGGGTTACGGATATTACCTTTACGTGAACCACCGGTACCTTTTTGTTTGTGAAGTTTACGGCTTGCACCCTGAACTTCAGCACGTGTTTTAACTTTATGTGTACCTGAACGACCAGCAGCTAAATATTGTTTAACCGCCAAATAGATCACATGATCATTAGGTTCTACACCAAACACTTCTGCAGGCAATTCAACCGTTCTACCGGTTTTCTGTCCTTTTATATTTAATACGTCTACTTGCATGTTCTTCTGATTAAAAGTGATTACTTCTGGATTAAAACGATTGAACCGTTGTGGCCAGGAACTGAACCACTAATAAGAATGTAATTTTTTTCAGCGAAAATCTTTACAACTTTCAAGCCTTTTAATTTCACTCTGTCTCCACCCATACGACCGGCCATTCTCATCCCTTTGAATACTCTTGCAGGATAAGAAGAACCACCGATTGAACCCGGAGCTCTAGAACGATCGTGCTGGCCATGGGTAGCTTCACCCACACCAGAGAATCCATGGCGTTTTACAACACCCTGAAAACCTTTACCCTTAGTTGTACCTACCACTTCAACATCATCGCCTTCAGCAAAAATGTCTAATGAAATAGTTTCACCCAATGATTTTTCTATGGAATAGTCTCTGAATTCTTTTACAAATTTCTTTGCGGAAGTTTGAGCTTTTGCGAAGTGATTAAGCTCGGATTTTGTACTGTGTTTCTCATTCTTGTCGCCTAATGCCAATTGTAAAGCATTATAGCCGTCAGACTCTTTGGTCTTTACCTGAGTTACAACATTTGGAGCAGCTTCAATGATCGTTACAGCGGTTTGTTTGCCGTCTGTTCCGAAGATGCTGGTCATCCCGATTTTTTTACCAATAATTCCTTTCATCGTTTAGCGGTTTGCGCCCCGCTGAGGTGTAGAGGACATTCCGCCGATGAAAGCGAAATTCAATCCCTGTTTTCTGCCGACCTTTTCCTTTGTTCCCCTAATTTTCATTAAGGCTTCGGAAGTACCGGAAGCAAACAAACCTCGAAGGGCCTGTTTATATGTCACTGTTTTCGAACCAGAGCTCCTTTTTCAATTACGATTGGGAGATGGATATATTTAATAAGATCTCTTATCAAGCTTTGATCTCAACTTCAACGCCTGAAGGAAGATCCAATTTACTCAAAGCATCTACAGTTCTTGAAGAAGAAGTGTAAATATCCAACAAGCGCTTGTGCGTGCAAAGCTGGAACTGTTCACGACTCTTTTTATTAACGTGCGGTGAGCGGAGTACAGTAAAGATTCTCTTTCTTGTAGGAAGAGGAATAGGTCCTGTAACAACGGCACCTGTACTGCGAACTGTTTTAACGATTTTCTCTGCAGATTTATCTACAAGATTGTGATCGTAAGACTGTAATTTGATTCTGATTCTCTGAGACATAGTCAAAACCCAATTTTCCGTTGGGGCTGCAAAGGTAAGGGGCT
>CAIKTE010000094.1 GCA_903830285.1 uncultured Chitinophagaceae bacterium
AAAACAATTAATTTCGACAACTCCAGTGGGATCAAGTCAGGCACCACAGGCTATACCGATGGACAACTCTGGCGTAAATAGTTATATAGACCCAGGCTCAAGAATCTAGGTTATAATAAAGGGTAATTATGGCTTCACAGAATCCCGATACAGACAACCAAATCGATGCTAAGTATAATCGGAAGCTTAGTCGCGCACTAAATAATGACGAGAATGAGGCTGCAACTGGCAGTACTAAAAGTGTCAACCTTGAGCCTACAGTAGCCGAAAAAAAACAAGACACCCCATGGAAAACAAGTTTTTCAGATGATAATCAGGGAATATTGGCATCAAATAAAAAAAAGAAGAAAAGTCCACTTATTTTAATTATACTTACAATTTTTGGGCTATGTGCCGGCGCTGGCATGTCATTAACACCAGGACTTCTTATAGTACACCTCAAAGAAGTACTCACAGGCCGACTAGACAGTTCACATTTCGCCCTTAGTATTCAGACCAATAAAATGCTTGCTAAAAAGGTTGATAGCATTAAAAACGGTTTTACCGAGTCTAGTGATGGAAAATGCGGCATAAAATGTAAATTTGGCACGATCAGCGAGACGATGGAGAATAACCTAAAAGCTAATAAGTTTGAGGTTACCACTGAAGAAGGTGGTTTTCTTGGCGGCAAAACTCTTAAATCATTAAAGTTTCCAGATGGCCATGAAGTAAAAACAGGTAAAGATTTTATCGAAGCTTTAAAAGACCCAGCCCGATCATCCGCATTTAATGATGTTTTTAATTCCAAAGTTGCTTTTTTCCTTAATAGTAAATTCGCTGTGATGTTAAAGTATGTGTTTGGGCTTAATAAAGCACCCGAAATAACTGGCGATACACAAGAGAAGGTAAAAGAAAATATAAACGAGGACTTGGGATATAAAGTTGAACTTAAGGATAATCCAAACATAGCACAGGTCAAAGAAAAGATTGATGGCTTTACGGGTAAAATTGAGAAAATTCAACAAATAGGCTCACTGGCTTGTGCTGCTTATGGCATATCAAAAGGCATTTCATTAGGGATCAAGGTTGTAAAAATAGCAGCCTTTGCAAAATTTGCACTGATGTTTTTAAAGATTGCGGATGAAATGAAGGCTGGTGACAATCCAGACCCAGCAATCGTCTCTCAACTTGGGGACCAACTAACTCAAGTTGATGCAAATGGCAATTCAGCTATGGACTCGTTCGGTATGAAGTTGGGGCTTTTCGGTGAAGTCGGAACCATGTCTGAAACTGATAAAACATATAGCTCAACAGTCTCTTCTGACGTTATGCAGAAATATCTAGGTAAATATCCCAGTATAGTAGTAGGTGGCCTTGTTAATGGTATTGTTTCAAGCGTGACAGCTGGAGGAGAAAGTACGATATGGCTCGCAAAAAACGTTTGTAAGTTCTCTAATAGTTTTGCTGCAGCTGCCATTCTATCATGTGCCAGCACAGCGGGTGCAGCAATGATAGCAACAATAGAAACGGGGCCAGGGGCGTTAGCCGTAGGCGCTGCTACTACTCTTTTTTGCGGTTTAGCAACAGTCGCAGGCATATGGGCCCTTAGTGCGGCACTCAGCAAGGGTCTCAGTACAGTAATACCATATATTATCGAAAAGGAAATACCAATCCTCAGCAGTGATACAAGTGGAGAAGTAGCTGGTGATGTTATATATTCTGGTACGGCACAAATACTGGGTGGAAAAGCAGCCTCCTATGGCATGAAGGCTGGAAATACCGCCG
>CAIKTE010000095.1 GCA_903830285.1 uncultured Chitinophagaceae bacterium
AAATTTGCTGCATTGAAGTCAATCAAATGGTCTTTCGGTGATGGTGATTCACTGAATATGAAATCAAATTCAGTTGTAAAACATTTGTATAAGTATCCGGGAATATATTACACCACGCTCAGCATTACTGATAAGAATAATTGTTCATCTTATCTGACAAAGCCGGTTCATGTTATCCCTGCACCCTACAATGATTTTATAACCTCGCATACATGTTTTCATAATTCAACCCAGTTCACTGATAAATCATTCAGCTCATTATCGAAGGTAGAGAAATGGTATTGGGATTTTGGTGATACACATACCGACAGCTTAAAGCAGAATCCTGTTCACCTTTATCTGCAGCCGGGGATTTACAATGTAAAGCTAATAGTTGTAGACTCAAACAGCTGTCAAACATCAAAAACAATTCCTGTAACGGTCGATTCAATACCTGTTGCAGAATTCATTGCCGATACTGTTTGCCAGGGAAATCTAACTTCATTTACTGACAGGTCAAAATCTCATGGTAGTCCGAATTATATGTGGGAATGGGATTTCAATGATGGCTCTTTTGCATTTATGCAGAGCCCGAAATATTATTTCTCAAAATCAGGAACATATAATTCTATAAAGCTTATAGTTACAAATGAGAATGGCTGTAAGGATACGGTTTATCATTCTGTACAGGTTAATTTATTGTATAAGGTTTATTTTGCTTCTAATACAGTCTGTCTGCATGATTCTACAATATTCACAGCGAAATCTTCTGATGCAAATCTTTTCAATTCTCCGTCTGTTAAATTTCTATGGAAGTTTGGCGATGGCACAATAGATTCTGTGCGAAATCCAAAGCATGTATATAAATCCGCAGGTACTTACAGCGTGACTTTATCTGTTACCAATAAATCTTCTTCTTCTAATCAGCAATTATGCTATTCCGATACTGTTATCATGGTTACTGTTCTTTCTCCGCCTGTAGCCAAGTTTTATACTCCTTCAGGTCTGAACACAAAGCCAATAAGCTTTTATGATAATTCACAGGTTTCAAATGTCAATTCAAATATATCCGGCTGGTACTGGAGTTTTGGCGATAATACCGATACAACTTATGCAGCCAGCGCATCTTCAATAATTCATTATTATCAGAATCCGGGATCCTATGATGTAACTCTTATTGTCAATGATAATAATGGCTGCAGGGATACTTCTGTTGTCAGTATTTTGGTAAATGATATTGGTTTAATTATAATAAAGATAGATTCATCAAATATCAAGTGTAATGGTTCATCAGATGCATTTATAAAGGCAAATGTTAGTGCTGGCACTGGTCCTTATATTTACTTGTGGGCATATAACGGAAATATATTCTCGTCATTGCCTTCTATTTCCGGCTTGAATCCGGGCACATATACTCTTACTGTGACCGACAGAAATGGAAGCCAGGCATATCGTACAGTTAATATTTCCGACATAAGCGCAATATCATTAGCTTTTAATAAAGCCGATCTTAAGTGCAACAGCATAAATACCGGATGGATAAAAGCAAATGTATCAGGCGGCGCATCTCCATATTCATATATTTGGAATAACGGTATTTCCCTGAAAGCTGATTCAGTTTATGATCTG
>CAIKTE010000096.1 GCA_903830285.1 uncultured Chitinophagaceae bacterium
AATCAGATAGGTTTTACAACAGATTTTGATGATGCAAGAAGTGCAGATTATTGTACTTCGGTGGCTGCAATGATACAGGCACCTGTATTACATGTAAATGGTGATGATGCAGAGGCTGTTGTTAAATGTGCGGAAATTGCAACTCGCTATCGTCAGGAATTTAATTCGGATATTTTTATTGATATGGTTTGTTATCGTCGACACGGACATAATGAAGGTGATGACCCAAAATACACGCAACCGCAGTTATATGCATTGATCGATAAACATCCTAATCCGCGTGAAGTATACACCAATTATTTACTCGAGACCGGAGAAAGCGATGCAAAAGAATTGGCCAAGGAAATGGAGAAAAAATTCTGGGCCGACTTGCAAGAAAGATTAGATGAGATCAAACAACATCCATTGCCTTATAAATATCAGGCACCTGAAATTGCCTGGAAGAGTTTAAGGAAGGCAACAGTAGAAGACTTTGATGCATCACCTGTAACTGCTATTGATGAAGAGCGATTGAGAAACCTATTCAAGGCTATCATGGCATGGCCTGCCGATTTTAAACCTTTGAAGAAAGTTGAGAAACTCTTACAGGAAAAGATAAAATTACTCGAAACAGAAAATAAGATCGATTGGGCAACAGGAGAGTTGTTGGCCTATGCCTCTATCGTCACCGAAAATAAAATTGTTCGCATGAGCGGACAAGATGTGAAGCGTGGTACATTTTCTCATCGCCATGCTGTATTACGAGATGAAGAAACAAATAAAGGCTATAATCGGTTAAAGAATTTACAGGAAGGTCAGCAAAAATTCCGCATTTATAATTCTTTACTGAGTGAATATGGTGTCCTTGGGTTTGAATATGGGTATGCTTTGGCAAACCCCGATTCATTGGTCATTTGGGAAGCGCAATTTGGTGACTTCAGTAATGGTGCTCAAACGATCATCGATCAGTTTTTGGCTGCAGGCGAACAAAAATGGAACAGGATGAATGGCGTTGTAATGCTTTTGCCTCATGGATTTGAAGGCCAGGGCCCTGAGCACAGCAGTGCCAGGATGGAGCGCTATTTACAAATGTGTGCTGAATTGAATTTAGTGATCACGAATATCACAACTGCTTCTAATTTGTTTCATGTAATGAGGAGACAAATTACCTGGCAGTTTAGAAAACCTTTGATCAATTTTGCTCCGAAAGCTTATTTACGTTATCTCGGTAGTTACAGTCCGGTCAACGATTTTACTCATGGAGGATTTAAGGAAGTTATAGATGATTCATTTATTCAGGATGCAGCAACAGTAAAGAAAGTTTTATTCTGTACCGGTAAACTATATTTTGAGTTGGCAGAAAAACAATTGAAAGAAAATATCGCTGATGTTGCGATCGTAAGATTGGAACAGATCTATCCATTGCCACAAAAACAATTGGATGCATTGTATAAAAAATACAGTAAAGCTATTTGGTTTTGGGTGCAGGAAGAACCATTGAATATGGGTGCTGCATCATTCCTGAAAATGAATCTGCAACATATTAATTTTGGTGTGATCAGTCGTAATGCAAGTGCAGCAACAGCTACAGGATATGCCAAAGTTCATGCGCAGGAGCAGAAAGAAATTATTGATACAGCATTTTCAATTTAAACCCCTGACCCCAGTAAGGGGAAGGTATTTTATACATGATTTTAAACAATCCCTTTAGGGAGCCGGAGGGCATTATGATCGATATTAAAGTTCCATCAGTTGGCGAATCTATCAGTGAAGTTACTTTGTTGAAATGGACAAAGAAGGAGGGTGACTATGTTGACCGTGATGAAGTGATCGCAGAACTGGAAAGCGAAAAAGCTACTTTTGAAGTGAATGCTGAAAAGGCAGGAACGTTAAAAAGACTGGCTGCAGAAGGCGATACGATCCTTATAGGCAGTGTATTGGCACAGATCGATGAAACAGCCGAGAAGCCAGTTGAAAGTTCCAAGTCTCAAGTTTCAAGTGAAACCAAACAAGTAACCGGTAACCCGAAACTTGAAACCAGCAATCAGCAACCTGTAACCGATCTTAAAGCAACTCCGGTTGCCAATGCAATCATTGCAGATAAGAAAGTTGATCCAAGTTCGATCACTGCATCGGGTTATGGGGGAAAGATCTTAAAGAATGATGTATTGGAGGCATTGACTCATCCCGGTAAGAAATCATTCAATGGCACTGAATTATTCAGCAGGAATACACGTCAAGAAAAGATGAGTAATCTTCGCAAGACCATCAGCAAACGATTGGTGGAATCGAAAAATACAACGGCCATGCTCACCACTTTTAATGAAGTGGATATGGGCATCATCATGGAGATCCGCAAACAATACAAAGACAAATTCAAAGAGACGCATGGTGTTAACCTGGGCTTCATGAGTTTCTTTACAAAAGCTTGCGCTATTGCTCTTAATGAGTGGCCAACCGTAAATGCTTATATTGATGGCAATGAAATTATTTATCATGATTATGCAGATATCAGTATTGCTGTAAGTACAACAAGAGGCTTGACAGTTCCGGTGATCAGAAATGTTGAAAGCCTGAGTATGGCTGATGTGGAGAAGAAGGTAGTGGAATTGGCTGCCAAGGCAAGAGACAGTAAATTAACAACAGAGGAATTGACCGGCGGAACATTTACTATTACGAATGGCGGTGTATTTGGAAGTTTAATGAGTACCCCCATCATCAATATTCCACAGAGTGCTATTTTAGGGATGCATAAGATCCAGGACAGGCCCATGGCAATAAAAGGGAAAGTAGAGATTCGACCAATGATGTATCTTGCATTGAGTTATGACCACAGGGTCATTGATGGCAGAGAAAGTGTAAGTTTTCTGGTACGGGTAAAAGAATTATTAGAGAACCCCGAATTGATATTGTTGGGAAAAGATCCTGTAAAAACATTACTTGAACTGTAAACTCCTGAAGAGGGGGGAAGAACCTTTATATTTGAGCTGCAATATTTTTATTACAGCTTTTTTATGATTTCAAATTTCGGGGATTAGGGGTATGCGCTTTCAATCTTATTTCAATACTACAATTCAATTAATTAAAATCTTTGACGGATCCGTTCCGTTGACTCATTTTTTAAGACAATATTTTTCGCAACATAAAAAACATGGTTCCAAGGATAGAAAATTCATTTCTCATTTATGTTATTCTTATTATCGGTTAG